>NZ_DJBA01000033.1:0-176082 GCF_002435615.1 Clostridium sp. UBA5988
TCACAACATCATTATGAGCGTGCTGCTCATTACAAGTCTGGCACACTCATAGTATATACAATATTTTAGTATATATAATTTTGATTATCTTGGTATTGTCAATATGAATTTACTACCTTTAGTTAAATCAGATTCTACAATAATTGTACCATGAATGATTGCCATATTTTCATTTGCTACATAAAGGCCAATACCGTCTCCTGCCGATCCAATTGATATATCCTTTTTATAATAGGCGTCAAAAATTTTAGCTTGATCTTCTTTACTTATTCCCGGACCGTTATCTTCTATTGCTAAGATAATACTATCAGAATTTACATGGTAGGATACAGATACATTACCATTTGGTTCAGTAAATTTATACGCATTCGTCAGTATGTTGTATATAGCCTGGCTTAATCTATATTTATCCGTTTTTATCGATACTTTTTCGTGATCTGTGATTTTAAAATCTATTCCTTTTTTTTCAAATTGTGCTTTTAAACCATTAACAATCTGCTTAACGAGCTGGCTAAGTTCAAATTCTTCGATATTTAATGTCGTTTCCAATTTTTCTGTATCAATCATACTGCTCATATTTGTAATAATAGCTGTAATGTTCTCAATCTGATTTTCACATACCCTGATTTCCTCAGGAACCATATCAATTACCCCATCCTCGATTCCTTCCAGATGTGTCCTTAAGATGGTTAGAGGCGTCCTAGTCTGGTGTACCAGCTGATCAATAAGAGCTTTCCTATTTTTCTGTTTCAACTTTAACCTTGATTGTAATGTTTGCAAGCTCTGTTGGATTACTCTAATTTCTTTCACTTTTGACTGACGAGAGGGTGTATCATTTCCAATATCAATATTTTGTGCCATCTCGGCAGTCTGAATTAAATCCTTACTCATCCGATTACTAATAATCATTCCAATAATAACTGCAAATATAAGCACGATACCGATGGAGTATAGGCTATTTTTCAAAAGAGACGATTGAAACATCCATGTCGCAAATGAATTTTCAGCTGAACTATATTTTGTAATGTTAACTTGGCCTATTACTGTATTACCATAGATGATCTCGGTATGGTCCACTTCCTCATACTGAGAGTCACTCATTCTCCCCATCATATTACCCATCATGCCACTCATCGTACCACTTGTTACATATGATTGAACATCCGCACTTACATCAGTTATTAAAACACCGTTATTATCATATACCTTTATTCTGGTTATCGGATCCACAAGATGAGTTTCTAACTCTAAAGCTATCTGATTTTCAGAATAATTTTCATCTTTTAATGCTCCTGATAAGTATTCTACAATCTGATTTAAATGCTTATCATAATTATCTTTCATATAATCTTTGAAGTACTGATTTGTTAAAGTACTTAGAATCAATGAGTTAATAATGACAGATAGAATTGCTATTATTACAAGTACCAGAAGCCACTGTTTTTTTATCGTCATATCTCCTCACCTCCAAATATATAACCTGCTCCATACTTTGTAATAAGTATTTTGGGAGTTTTCTGATCATCCTCTATTTTTTGTCTGATTCTCTTGATAAAGCTATCTATGTTTCTGTCGTAGCCTTCATAATCATCTCCATATGCCAGTGTAATTAACTGCTCTCTGGTCAAAATCTGCCCTTTGTTTTTGAATAAGACAAACAACAGCTTATATTCAGCTGTTGTAAGTGTTATTTCATTTCCGTTTTTCAACAATTTCATTCCTTTGGTATGAAGGCTTAAATCTTTAAAATGATATACAATTTCATCTGTTTCATTGTATATTCGCTTTAGAAATACCTGGATCCGCTTCATCAGTTCTCTGGGGCTGAAGGGTTTTATTACATAATCATCAGCTCCGATCTCGAAGCCTTTTAGACGATCTATTTCTTCTTGCTTTGCCGTGAGCATAATCACAGGCACATCCGATATTTTTCTAATTTCCTTTAATACCTCAAACCCATTAACACCCGGCATCATTATATCCAACAGGACAAGGTGAAAAATCTGATTTCCAAACAATTCGAGAGCTTCAAACCCATTGCTTGCTACTGCTACTCCGTAACCCTCTTTCGTGATGTACTTCATTACTATATCACTAATTTCTTTTTGGTCTTCTACCAACAAAATTTTGTAAACCATCTTTTCACCCCGTCCAGTATTTATAATTCTTCTATTTCTTATTTATTATATCTTTTCGCCTGAGATACTCTTCTTCCGTGATGTCGCCCTGCACATATTTCATTTTCAAATTCTCTGATGCAGCATCATACGATGTCTTTTTCTTACTATTATAAACTACAAAATAGAAAAGTAAAGAAATTGTTATTATCACTCCTAAGGTAGTCAGTATTCCCCATCCATTGTTCATAAATCTAAAGCAGCTTGCACTTCCATAATATCCATTACTAAAATATCCGTTCATCATAAAGATTCCTCCTTTAATATCTTATTGTTTTTTTCATTCTCTCAAAAGTTTCTTCATTAATTTCGCCGTTTACATAGCGTTCTTTCAACATATCTTCCGGTGAGTGGTCATTATGAAACGTGGTCTTTGTTGTTTCATGATCACGAAACCAATAGAAAATTACCGCAATTATAAGAATCCAAAAGAATATCATCATATTATTTTACCTCCTGTGTTTTTTTAGCCTTTACAAAATGATTTATCTATAGCAGCCAGCTGCACTACCCATGGAATTATACCTCGCAATCGTCCCTTCTTTTCCGAAACTATTCATCATCCCGACCATATTTGTATAACCATAATCATTCATAATATCAAGCATCTTTTGATAATCCTCATCTGAAAGATTATTCATGAAATTATTCATGTCTGTGTAATTACCATTTTTCATATCCTGGACTAAGTCACCATATCCGTACTGCTCCATCATACTGTACATAGAATTTCCTATGGTACTATTGTTGATGTCGCTACTACTAATCTCCGTAACATTCCTATTACTGTTATTCTCCTTTGCAAATGCAATGGTGGTTGTTCCTAACGCCAGAACTAATGCCGTTCCTATTAGTAATTTTTTGATAATCATATTATTGATCTCCTTTTCTTTGTTGGATGTTTATTTGCTTCGTTACTATATTTATATTTTAGGTTATAATTATGGTTGAAATATGGACAGAAAATAAATTCATTCAAACAGACTGTCATAAAAGATTTAGTATCCTTTATGACAGCCATGCATTATTCATTTTATTCCTTTAATTATAAAAAGTCTTAATTGTGGTTTTATCTAATTATTTTCTCACAAGACTTCTTTGTATTTCTACAACAACATTCATTCAAATTTCTTTTGATATTTTAAGCGCCCTTCCAAATTTATTTTAATTCTACCTTTTTGATACCTTCCTGATAACTCTCATATATTTGCATCACGAATATCATATCAATAACCATGTGCAGGTGTAAATTCCATAATTGATCCCCTTCGGGTCAAAAAACGGAATTTAAATTTTCACTTTACGACACGATAAAAAAATGCTCATTCAATTCTATCTCAGATATATCTTTAAACCCACAATTTTAAGTTCCTTTATTTCATCATTTACTATCTAACCTATGATTAACTGGCGGACCCCAATCACTTTCTCTCTTTATCCATTCGACAACAGCAATTTTCCCACCGTTAATTAGGATACGTTTTATTTCATTAAGAAACTTGATTTTGTCATCAATTTCATGCAAAACAGTGCAAACAAATGCATACCCATTACTGGCGATGTTGCTCCAGAAGCCATAATCAGAGCGGAGGATAGTGCAGGTCCGATACAGAGAGTCTATGCAGAACTAAAGGTAAATCCCATAACAAGTGCTATGAGAGTTTTCTTCACACTCTCATAGTACTTGTTTTCACTTAAATCAAGCAAATTTGGTGAATTCAAATTTGCGCCTATTTAATAATCATTACTGCCCATGATTAGCACTAGTTTATAGAATTGCTATCATTCAAGCAGAATGGAGTATATAAGAATAATTACTCATATACTCCATTTTCATTTCCCTTGTTGTTTTAATCCACCAAAAGAACAGCATGCTTTTTAGACATGTTCTCAATTAGTTATCGTTTCATACTATCTGTTGTAAAAATTCTGTCTATGTTGCCGATTCAAAGATATCATTTGCTTTATTCTTCATCTGATTTTCTTTCAAAAGCCTAATTAGCTCCATTACATTCTCATCTTGCGTCAATGTAGTATTCATTTTCTCCATATAACTTTCCTCCATTCTATAGGAGGCGATGCTTGCGCACCGCCTAAATCATTAGTATCTTTTAACGAAACGGTGTCTCTCTATCTGGTTGTCCGCCACTCACTACCACCTTGTCTTGTACCTGTACCTGTGTCGCAGTTTCCAGCTTATCCTTCGCCTCCTGATATGACGAAATTAATTCCCCATACAATTTCTCACGAAATTCCTTTGTTACTGGATAACAAACATCCTGATAGACCGGCTTCTGATTCTCATCCACCTGTTTTGTACGATAAGATGGCATTGCAATAAATAAACTCTCTTCTTTTCCTTGAAGAATGGACACATTATTTACAATAAAGCAATCCTCAAAATAAATGCGTGCTAATCCTCGGACATTACTTCCTTCTCTTTCAAATGGAGTTACTGAAACTGAAAAACTTGGAATCTCTGTTCCCTCCTGACTCTTCACCTCTTCAGCTTTATCTGCACACTTTGCCTTCTCAAAAGCCTCTAAGATATTGTCATAAAGTTCCTCACGAAATTCTTTTGTAATAGGATTACATACATCCTTATATACATTTGCACCCTTTTCATCTTTATCACTGGATTTGTAGCGTGGCATTGACACAAAAAGCTTACCCTCATTACTTTCCAAAATTGCAATATTGGAAATTTTAAAATGTTCTCCGATGATTAATGTTGCAAAACCTCTTAGGTGTGATGCATTTTCTCCTTGTTGCATTTCATTACCCTTAATCTCATTTGCTCTAATTGAATACTTCATAAAATCCTCTCTTTCTGTATGCTTCTGGCATACGTAAAAATATTTTTTATTAAAAAGGGACTGCCACAATGACAATCCCAACTACAATAAATATTCCTGCTATAATTTTTTAATTGCCTAATCTAATGACTAAAACGTGATAGTACATGACTACCTCCTCATATTATCCGGTCCAGTTAAGTAGTCAGTTCCTCGCTCTGCCACATTACTATCTGGTACCTCATTACCCTTTGTTTCCACACCATTCAAATCAACATCTTCCACCTTGCTGTTTTCAAGATCCAGCTCTGCATTTAACGCAAACTGCCTTGCCAGTTTATCTTTAAGCTCTGTTTCATACGAAAATGGCTTTTCGTACTCCTGCTTCGACTGTTCCATATCCCGCTGATACTGGTCTACCTTCTTAATCAGAAATTCTTCATTTTCAGATAACCAGGGTTAAGTAAATATAGAGTTAAGTTATTAAGCTAGTTAAAATTTATTACATCTATTGTATATTACTTCGAACAAAAAAATCAACCAAAGGCGAATGTAGTTTTCGTATTTATCCCCAAACAAGGTGCTTAATTTTTTTATAGTATTAAAATTAACAAATAACTAATTAGGCATTAACAGCGCAACGAAATGGAATATGTTGATGGAGAAGCTAGATATAGTGGAAGCCAAGAGTGGGTAGCTACTTCTGTTTTAGCCTATTTTTGCTTCATAATAAATAAAATTTTTTGAAAAATTTTATAAGTAGAGCAGAATAGTGATGATTTGAATTATACGTAAAGGAGTTATAAGCATGGATTTAGTAATAATCATGTTAATCCCATATATTATTGTGTTAGTATTACAAATTTTCTATAAAAAAAAGCATTTAAAAAATGGCAAGAAAACAGATAATATAGAGCATTTAGTTATTGTTGTATTTGGAAATAGCACGTTGGCTTATGTGTGTTCAAATTCTGACTTTACAGATATTATGCGTACGACAATAATAGGGATTTTTACAGTTCTGTATGTAATATTTTGGGTTGTTTGTTTAGGCATAGATAATAAAAAAAATTAGTAATCTTAAAATTGTACTGTGAAATATATTGTAGTAAAGCTCCTAATATTAGATATATGTTTGTATATTATCTAATGAGGAACTTTTCTTTATAAATTAAATGTAATAATAGTTAATATATACTGTAAGTACTTTAATATTATAAAGTGAGATAATTAATTAAATGCGGTTAAATGCTAGTAATATCAAGAGAAGAAATAGTAAAGAAGCAATAAAAGAAGAGTATTTTGATTAATGAAAAAGAACCTATTACAGAGTGATTATATACATTCTGTAATAGGCTCTTTTTAATTCAGAACAGTAGCCTACCTTCTTCTACAGACTTCATTATAAAGTAAAACTAAAGTTTTAATGTGAACTTCTTCATCCTTTACTATTCTTTCAAGTATTTCTCTGACCTTTTCATCTTTAATTAATTTTATAGTTTCTTTATATTGTCTAATGGTAGCTTTTTCACCGTCTATATCTTCACGAAGCATGGAGGCTAGATTTGAGCTATATTCAATAAATTTAGGTGACCAATGTCCTTTATTAATTTCAAATCTAGGATTTCCACCAAGAGCTATGATAAGTTTCCCCAAGATTTCTAGGTGCTCCAGTTCTACCCTAGCTATATCCTTTAAGCAATGGGATACATCTTCAAATTTTTCAGACATAGCTAGGCTGTGATATATATATTGATTTACAGAAGTAAGTTCTGAAATAGCACCAGCGTAGTTAATTTGTATTAAGTGTACATAAGATTTATTTTTATACTTGCAACCTATTTCTGGATAAGGTAAATCTGCTTTATATATATTCTTAGATTCCATAGCATATCTCCTTAAAAATTTTTACCATATATAATATGGGGATGAATATATTTTAGTGAGAGTTATTAATTACATAACTAAACTCGGTGGGAATAAATTATTGATCCTGCTAGGGTTTAAAATACTTTTTAAACTTTTAATTATTTTTAAAAGTCAAATATATATAAATGTAGTTTTTATCTAAAAGGCTTAATCCTAGTTGTATAAAAGGTTCAAATGTAATGGAATATCGTAAATGTGGAAGACAAGAAGCTAAGAATAAGGGAAGGAGTATAAGGAAAATGGCAAAGGGAAATTAATGGGAGGATGCCTTGACTATTCTTATATGGAAGTCATATACTTAATTTATAAAATTATACTTTTTAATAAAAAACATATTTAAATTTATAAGAGTTGGTAACTTAAAATCCATAACAGACAGATGTGGGGTTTAGCAATTTAGATCTAGTAATTGAATCTCATATATATTTAAGTCATGCCATGGTAAAAATTCAACTTAAGCTGTAACTTAAATTTATGTACTATTTTTAACTGACAACATTGAAATTAAGCCAACTTAAATTATAAAATACATAAAAAGGGGAGACTTTAGATGAAAATTAACAAAAAAATTATATATCCCATAGCTCTTATAGGTATATATATGGTGTATTTCTTTTTCATAATAAAATACTTATATAATAATGATTTACTTATAGCTGCTAAAAATGTCACTATATCAAATATCGGAATACAATTATTGGGTGATTTTCTAGCTAATTTACTTATTGTAATAATTATTATATCAATTATGCTTAGAAAAAAACAATCATTAAATATAACTGGAACAACGAGAAATGGCAAGATAGTTGCTTGTATTTTATTTGCAATTTATATAGGAATATTTTTTATTAAAGGTGATTTCTCACTAGCAGGTATATATAAACCATTCTTTTTTCTAATTGTTGTAGGATTTTCAGAAGAATTTATTTTTAGGGGATACTTATTTACCGAGCTGAATAAAGAGCTACCTACATATTTAGCCATAATAATTAGTGGTATGATGTGGGGTGCTATGCATGCTACTCTTCCAATTATCGTAAATAACTATTCAGTTACGCGGTCCTTAACTGCTATCTTCTCAGAACTTGGAGGAGGCATTGTGGCTGGAGGACTATTTATTTTATTATATAAAAAGAGTAATTCTTTGATAGTTCCTATTTTAGTACATGCTCTATTAGATTATTGGCCAGTGTTAGTAGGCAAGGTATAATTATTTATCCTAACAACCTATTAAGCTTAAAATGTATACGTTTATTAACGATTATATATTACTTATTAAATTGTTATACTGAAGGGGTGGAACATTTTATGAAAAGAATGAGTCTAAGATTACTATCAATTTTTTTAATACTAGGTATATTATTAACTGGATGTAAGAAAGAGGAGCATTCAATTGAATTCTCTGATAAAAGTTTAGAACAATCACCTGAGAATAGAAAAATCATGCAAGAGTATTTAAAAGAAAATTATAGTGCTATAGATTTAGAAGATGAAAGTGAATTTAAAGATTTAGCCATTATGGATTCGGATATAGAGGGAAAGGAAATCTTTTTAACTGCAGAACTTCATGGGACTAAGGCTAATGAACAGTTAAACACGAAATTCTTAAAATATTTTAAAGAAAAAACAGATTTTAAATACTATTTATGTGAACTTCCCTATAGCGATACTTATTTTATAAATAAGTATTTAGATACTGGGGATATAAAAATTTTAGAAGATATATATAAACCACTAAAAGGAACCTTTGCATGGAATAAAGATGGTTATAACCATTGGAAGAAGTTATATGAGTATAATAATACTCTACCTAAAGAGAGTAGAATAGAGGTTATAGGTGTGGATATAGAACATCAACCAGTTAATGCTTATAAGTTTTTAGTAGATGTTTTACCTGATAAAGAAGCTCCTGAAGAAATAAAAGCAGTAATAGATAAGATTAAAAGTACATTTAATGATTTAGATAAATTTGATGAAACTTTTGCTCAATGTTCAAAGGAATTGCAAAAAGATATTAAAGAGAAGGAAAGTATATACAAAGAGTATCTTGGAGAAAAATTGGCTAGCTTTAACCTTGTAAATTTGAACGTATTAAATCTAATAGAGACATATAAGTATGAGGAACGCATGGACTGGAATAATACTAGAGATAAAATGATGTATGAAAATTTTCAGATTCTTCAAAAGGAATTACCTAAGGGGAAGTATTATGGACAATGGGGACTTGACCATACATTTCAAAGTAAAGAAAAAGGTAAAATGTTGTTTACTGCCTATTTAAATTCTGATGACTCAATATTTAAAGATAAGATTTTAACAGTAATATATAACTATGATAATTGTGAGAAAATGGATATATCAGCAGTTGGTAGTTATCCCACTAATGAGTTGAAATTTGTTTATCCTCAAATCAAGGAAACTAATGATTTATTAGAAGGTAATTTTAATATTTATAAATTAACAGGTGAGGATTCACCTTTTTCTGAAACACCAATGTATTATACTAATAATAATCTAGAAGAGCTAGAAGAACTAGAAGCAAGTATGTTAGATTTTTTTCAATATATAGTTTGTGTAAGAGACTCTAAAGCAACAGAGCCACTTAATGATGAATATAATTAATTGATGATGACTTTAATTATAATTTCTGAGGCTATCAAAATAAAATTTTAGCTGAATTGACAAAAAAATTTAAACATGTAATAATTAAAAAAACATGTTAAAACAGTTCCGAAAGGGAGTTAAGTATGGATTTAATAAAGTTATTAGAGGAAAATCCTATAATAGCAGCAGTTAAGAATGAGAGTGAACTAGATATAGTACTAGATTCAGATGTTCAGGTAATATTTGTCCTATTTGGTGATATACTTAATATTAAAGAAATAAGTGAAAAGATAAATTCTAAAAATAAGATAGGTATCGTTCATATTGATTTAGTAGATGGTATTACTAATAGGGAAGTTGGAATAAAGTACTTAAAGAAAGAAACTCAGTTTAAAGGCGTAATAAGTACAAAACCTCAGATAATTAAATATGCCAAGGCTTATGACTTGTTAGCAATACAGAGAGTATTTATCTTTGATACTCTTTCACTAAATAATGCAATAAAGCATCTAGGAGAGGCCTGTGATGCTATAGAGATATTACCAGGGGTTATACCAAAGGTTATAGAAAAACTTGCAGAAAAGTCTAATAAACCTATAGTCGCTGGAGGACTTATTGAAAGTAAGGAAGAAATAATAACAGCTTTAAAATCAGGAGCAACCTGTGTATCTACTACAAAAGAAGAAATTTGGGCTATGTAGGCTAAGAGTGATGAGAGAGGCTACATAAGACTAGAATGCTAGTTTTATGTGCCTTTTTATTATTGATAAGGATGATTTTATCCGATGACTACCAGCTCTAATACTCCCACCTTCTTCAAAGTGGGAGTAAAGAGCTGTTACGTCCCTGGATAACGATTTCTAAGCTTCAGAGGGAGTAAAGACTCCCTCTGAAGCAAAGAATTCTGTTTAAACACAGATATTTAAGTAATTTATGGATGGAGGATTAAAATGGCAGATTATATAATTGCATTAGATCAAGGAACTACAAGTTCTAGAGCTATAATTTTTGATAAGGAACAAAACATATTAGGGGTGAGTCAAAAGGAATTTACACAAATATATCCTAAAGAAGGATGGGTAGAACATGACCCCATGGAGATATGGAGTAGTCAGTACTCTATGCTTCAAGAGGTTATGGCAAAGTGTAATATATCACAAAAGGATGTAGCTGCTATTGGAATAACTAATCAGAGAGAAACTACTATTGTATGGGATAAAAACACAGGGATGCCAATATATAATGCAATTGTATGGCAATGTAGAAGAACAGCTCATATATGTGATGAGTTAGTAAATCAAGGATTTAGTGAATATATAAAAGAAAATACAGGGTTATTAATTGATGCATATTTTTCTGGAACAAAGATTAAATGGATTTTAGATAATGTGGATGGAGCTAGAGAAAAGGCTGAAAGAGGAGAACTTTTATTTGGAACTGTAGATACTTGGCTAGTATGGAAGCTTACCAATGGAAGAGTTCATGTTACAGATTATACTAATGCTTCAAGGACTATGCTATATAACATTAAGGAATTAAAATGGGATGAAACAATATTAGATATATTACAGATTCCTAAATCTATGTTACCTGAAGTTAAAAATTCCTCAGAGGTATATGGTCATACTAACTTAGGTGGAAATGGGGGAATTAGAGTTCCTATAGCTGGAATAGCAGGAGATCAACAGGCAGCTTTATTTGGTCAGGCGTGCTTTGAAAAAGGAAGTGCTAAAAATACTTATGGTACAGGATGCTTCTTATTAATGAATACAGGTGATGAGATAATTAGAAGTAAAAATGGATTAATAACTACTATTGCCATAGGGATAGATGGAAAAGTTCAGTATGCTCTTGAAGGTTCTGTATTTGTTGGAGGAGCAGTTATCCAATGGCTTCGAGATGAATTAAGAATGATAACTGATGCTGTGGATACCGAGTACTTTGCTAATAAGGTAGAGGATAATGGGGGAGTATATGTAGTTCCTGCTTTTGTAGGACTTGGAGCACCATACTGGGACATGTATGCAAGGGGAGCTATCTTTGGATTAACCCGTGGAGCTAATAGAAATCATATTATAAGAGCCGCCTTAGAGTCTATAGCCTATCAATCAAAGGCTGTTATTGATGCCATGTCTGAAGATGCTGGCTATAGAATTGAAAAGCTAAAGGTAGATGGAGGAGCAAGTAGAAATGGATTTTTGATGCAATTCCAATCAGATATTATATGTCAAGAAGTTACTAGACCAATAATATCTGAAACTACGGCCTTAGGGGCTGCATATTTAGCTGGTCTTGCAGTAGGTTTTTGGAAGAGTAAAGAAGAAATTGCAGAGAAGTGGTTTGCTAGTAAGACTTACACGCCAAACTGCGATAAAGAGACTTCAGAGAAACTTTATGCTGGATGGGAAAAGGCTGTGGCAAGGACTAGACAATGGGAAGAAGATTAGTTAAATTTATTTTATGGAGGTAGGCTATGGAAATTAAGATAAAGAAATTTAATGAATTAACCACAGAAGAGTTGTATAAGATTTTAAGAGTAAGGAATGAAGTATTCGTAGTAGAACAAACTTGTATTTATCAAGATTGTGATAATAAAGACTATGATTCATATCACTTGTATGTAGAAGAAGGAAATGAAGTAGTAGGATATTTGCGAATAGTTAATAAGGGAATCTCTTATGATGAGATATCTATTGGAAGGGTATTAGTTAAGGAGACTCATAGAAACAAAGGTCTAAGTAGAAAAATCATGTTAGAAGCTATTAAGTTTATAGAAGAGAAACTTAATTCTACTGAAATTAGATTATCAGGCCAAGTTTATATAAAAGGATTTTATGAAAGTCTTGGGTTTAAACAAGTATCAGAAGAATACTTAGAAGATGATATCCCTCACGTAGAAATGTTATATAAAAAATAGATTTGACCTTTAAGTTTAATAACTAAAGAGCAGTTTCATGGACACTTTTTTAAAAAAGTGATATACTATTAATATAAATGAAATATTAGTGCTGATAAGAGATTTAGAGACAAGCACAAAATAAGGAGTTATATCCTTATTTTGGCTTGTCTTTTTTGCGATTAAAGGAGGAAATTTTAATGTATGATATAGCTATAATAGGTGCTGGAGTAATTGGAGCTTCAATATTTAGAGAACTTATGAGATATGATTTAAAGGTAGCAATAATAGATAAGGAAAATGATGTTTCCATGGGGACAACTAAGGCAAATTCAGCCATTGTCCATGCAGGCTATGATCCTAAGGTAGGAACTTTAATGGCAAAGTATAACCTTAAGGGTAATGAGATGTTTGAAGAAATTTGTAATGAGTTATCAGTACCTTTTAAAAGAAATGGCTCTTTAGTAATTGGATTTGATGAAGAAGATATGGAAACTATAAAAGAGTTATATGACAATGGAAATAAAGTTGGTGTTAAGGGACTACAAATTTTAAATAGAGATGAAGTCCTGGAAAAAGAGGTTAATTTAAGTGATAAGGTTATGGGTGCACTATATGCACCAACAGGAGGAATTGTTGGTCCCTTTGAATATACAATAGCTCTTGTGGAAAATGGAGTAGAAAATGGTGGAGAGGTTAAATTAAATAGACAAGTAATTGGTATAGAAAAGAAAGAACATTTTATTATAAATACAGCTGAAGGTGAAGTTATAGAAAGCAAATATGTTATTAATGCAGCAGGAGTCTATGCTGATAAAATACACAATTTAGTTTGTAAAGAAACCTTTAAGATAAATCCTATTAAGGGAGAATATTTTGTTATGGACAAGAGCCAAGGTGATGTAGTTAGTCACACCATATTTCAATGTCCTTCTAAACTTGGGAAGGGTATATTAGTGACACCTACAGTTCATGGAAATTTGTTAGTAGGTCCAGATGCAGAAAGTGTAGAGGATAAAGATAATGTTGCAACTACAGCTGAAAACTTAGAGTTTATTAAAAATACTGCTGTGAGAACCACAGATAAAATTAATTATAGAGAGAGTATAAGAAATTTTGCAGGACTTAGAGCAAATCCAGATTGTGGAGATTTTATTGTAGGAGAAGCTAAGGACGTAAAGGGCTTTATAGATGCAGCAGGAATGAAATCACCAGGTTTGTCTTCAGCACCAGCGGTGGCTTTAGATGTGGTAGAAATTCTAAAAAATTCCGGACTTAAGGCTGAGTTAAAAAACAATTTTAAAAATACTAGAAAGCAAATTAACTTCATGGAATTATCTAGTGAAAAAAAGGCAGAACTTATAAAAAAGGATAGTCGATATGGAAAGATAATCTGCAGATGTGAAAGTATAACAGAAGGTGAAATTATAGATAGTATAAAGAGATCCTTTGGAAAAGTAACCCTAGATGGTGTAAAGAGAAGATGTAGACCGGGTATGGGAAGATGCCAAGGTGGCTTCTGTGGTCCTAGAGTTCAAGAAATAATTGCAAGAGAATTAAAGGTTCCAATGGAAGATATAGTTCAAGAAAGCCATGGCTCATATATTTTAATTGGAAGAACTAAGTAGGAGGAAACATTTATGTATGATTTAATAGTAATAGGTGGAGGTCCAGCGGGACTTGCAGCAGCTTATGAAGCTTATAATAATGGAGTAGAAAAAATACTAATAGTAGAGAGAGATAGAGAACTTGGAGGAATATTAAATCAATGTATTCATAATGGCTTTGGACTTCATACTTTTAAAGAAGAGCTTACAGGGCCTGAATATGCTGAAAGATTTATCCATATGATAAGTGATACTAGGGTTGAAGTTAAGCTTAATACCATGGTATTAGAAATAAAAGAAAATAAAGAGATTCATATGATAAATGAGGAAGATGGATATTTAATACTAAAGGGAAAAGCTATCATTCTTGCTATGGGATGTAGAGAAAGAACTAGAGGAGCTATAAATATGCCAGGGGATAGACCTTCAGGAGTGTTTACAGCAGGAGCTGCTCAAAGATATATCAATATGGAAGGATATATGCCAGGAAAGGAAGTTGTGATTCTAGGATCAGGGGATATAGGTCTTATTATGGCAAGAAGAATGACTTTAGAAGGTGCAAAGGTTAAGGCTGTAGTAGAGCTTATGCCTTATTCTAATGGACTTAATAGAAATATTGTTCAGTGCCTAAATGATTATGATATTCCCCTTTATTTATCACATACCGTAACTAAAGTTGTAGGTAGAAAGAGATTAGAAAAGGTGGTAATTGCTAAAGTAGATGAAAACAAAAAGCCAATAAAAGGTTCTGAAATTGAGTTTCATTGCGATACTTTATTATTATCTGTAGGACTAATACCAGAAAATGAGTTATCTTCTAAGGCTGGTATTGATAAGGATAGAAGAACAAATGGACTTATAGTGAATGAAAGCATGGAAACTTCTGTAGAAGGAATATTTGCCTGTGGAAATGTAGTACATGTTCATGATTTAGTAGACTTTGTTAGTGCAGAATCTAAGCATGCTGGATTTTGTGCTGCCAAATATATTAAAGGTAAAGATGACAAGGGGAGTTATGTAAATATAATAAATGGTGAAAGAATTAATTATACAGTTCCTCAAAGATTAAATGTAGAGGCTATAGAAGATAAACTAACTGTATTTATGAGAGTAAATAATATATATCATAATAAGAGGCTTGTGGTTAGATGTGGTGATGATATAATCGCTAGCTTTAAAAGAAATCACTTAGCACCATCGGAAATGGAAAAGATTTTACTTAGCAAAACTCAATTAGAAAAGATTACAGGAGATATAATAATTTCTCTAGAGGATGGTGAATAATATGATAAAAGAATTAATTTGTATAAGTTGTCCTATGGGATGTCATTTAAAGGTAAATGCTGAAACAAAAGAGGTTACAGGAAACACTTGCAAAAGAGGTGAAATTTACGGGATAAATGAAGTAACTAATCCTGTAAGAGTTATAACTACCACAGTAAAAGTTAAAGATGGTGAGTTCCCTGTTATACCAGTAAAAACAAAAACACCTATTCCTAAAGAGTTAAATTTTAAAGCTATGGAAGTATTAAATTCTATAGAAATAGAGGCTCCAATTTCTATGGGAGATATCATAGTGAAGGACATTCTAGGCACTGGAGTAGATGTGGTGGCTACTAGAAACTTAAAGAAGAATATAGAGTAGGTTAGTAAATATATTTTTAAAATAATATAGATTTAGAATAATAATTTATAGGTTGGAATAATATATTTACAATGAAGCATTTTTAAGGTAGGAGTATATGGCACAGAGAAGAATTATTGAAAGTTATGGAAGAGATCTAGGTTTTACTATAGATCAGTTATGTAGACTTATAGGTTCCTATAAAATCTTAGTTGATACAGCAAGCAGTGTAAACTGCATTACCATTGCTAATAAAAGGGACATTAAAGATGCCCTCAAAAGAGCACAGGAAGTTGGTTGCTTAATAGATGAGCTTATAGATGTTTTAGATTGTAGTATATGTACCTGGGGCAACTATATGAAATTAAAAACTGAGTATATAAACTCTAGATTAGATTTATGCCTCATAGAAACCGAAGTAGAAGAAGAAATCAGATTACAATCATCACCATAATTATATAAAATATGTTATAAAGTAATTGAGAAGATGTTAATATATATATTAACATCAGTAAGAACTCTGTTTATAACGAAAGTGAGGGAATTTTATGTGGTATGATTACTTTGACTCTATTATAGGAACTATATATGTGGTTATGGATGAAAAGGGCGTTGTGAAGATAGAGCTTTTTCAAGATGGATGGGAAGAATACTATAACCTTAATAAGGGAAGTTTAGAGCATAATAAAGAGAGGTGCTTAAGGGCTATAACTCAATTAAAGGAATATTTTAATGGTGAAAGGGAAGATTTTAACTTACCATTGTCAGTAAGGACTACAGAATTTAGAAATAAAGTTTGGCAGGAACTTATAAATATACCCTATGGAGAAACTAGAAGTTACAGCGATATTGCTATAGCAATTGGAAATCCTAAAGGTGTAAGAGCTATAGGTGGAGCCAATAGAGCAAATGAATTTCCTATAATAATTCCATGTCACAGAGTAATTGGAAAGAGTGGAAAATTAGTAGGATATGCAGGAAATCATACGGATATAAAAAGTAAGCTTTTAGAATTTGAAAAAAATAATAAAGATAATTTATTAAAAAAAACTCATTAATTTACCAGTCATAAATAATTGTATATTTACACAAAATAGGCTAAAGGATATTTTTAGCCTATTTTTTATTTTAAATAACACCGTAAGTGATTTTTGTGTTAGGTTCTTTGCTAGGAGGATATATATGAAAAAGTTTTTTTTATATGGAATTATAATTTTAACTATATTAGTTACTTTTGTTAGTAATACAAAAGTATTTGCAGAGGATATAGAAGAGAATAATGAAGTTAATTACAATATTACAATGAAACAAGATATTCTAACTTTAATGATGGCATATCCGGAGTTCATAACTGGAGTTGAAAAAAGTGAAGAAGGAAAGGTATTTGTAATAACAGCTTCAGGAAAGAAAATACTATATGATGATAAAGAATCTAAGGACTTTAACGGAAAAATGGATAATGCAGATCTTCAAGATATACTAGAAGATATATATCCTCTTACTATGCCTGATAAACTTTTAGATATAAATAGAGATCCAGGTAGATTTAGAAATTATATTCTTTTAAATGAAGTTTATGGAGGTAGTGAAAGAGAAGTATCATCTAACCTTATAAGTGTTCCTGCACCCTATAAAAACTATCAATTTAATAAAAATAATGGAGCTGCAGAAAGTTTAAAGAAGGCTATGGAGGAATTAAAACAATTATCATTAGGTAATGGAGCTGTATCATCCCTTTTAAATCCTATTAATGGAACTTTTAATTATAGAGTTATATCAGGTACAGGTAAGCTGAGTCCTCATGCTTATGGAATAGCTATTGATGTTAATAGTAATCCTAGTGATTATTGGAAGTGGGCATCTAGAGATGCTGGAGAAAAGAGGATGTTATCCTATCCTAAGGAGCTAGTAGATACTTTTGAAAAAAATAACTTTGTATGGGGTGGAAAATGGGGTCATTTTGATATTCTTCATTTTGAATATAGACCAGAGGTATTAATAAAAGCAAAATACTTTGGAGAAACCTTTAAGGAAGATATGGATTGGTTTGGTGAAGTACCAAGGGATAAAAAAATAGATAATTATATTAACATTATTGAAGGAACTTTAAATTAATAATTAACTAAAGAGCTAAAATGAGGAGGACCTTTATGAACATTATAAGATCCATAAAAAAGATACTTACATGGAAGTTGATATTTGGAATATTACTAGCTATTATTATTGCAAATATTTTTTTTTCTAGAGCCAATGCTGAAGATGTAGATGAAGAAGTAAAGCTAGAAATTAAGAACTTCATTGAAGAAACTATTGCAAAGCGTAATAGAGCCATTGTAACTGGAGAAGAGGAAAGCATTAAGTCCGTTTATGATATGGGAACTAAGTATGGTACATGGGCCTATGAAAATGAAGAGAAAAAGATGATTTATCTTCACAATTGGGAACAGAAACAAGGGGTTAAAATTACAGAAATACTTCCTAAGGTGGTTGTAAATCGTATAAGTGAAAAGGATAATGGATTCAAAGTTAACTTTACATGTTCTACAGAATATAGGTATGTTTATGAAGATAGACCAGAAGAGGTCAATGCAGCTAGGATAGGGACTTATCATGTGCTTACTTTAATAAATAAAGGAGACAATTTCTTGATAAATAAGGAGTGGTATACAGATCCATTTGCAGATTCTTTAAATCTAGAAAAATTAAAAGTAGATGATGTAAAAGAATTTATTTTAGCTCAAGAACCTAAAGATTTTTCAAATTTAGATGAAAGAAGGAAAGCATCTGTAGAATATGCCAATAAATATTGTGGAGCAGCTACTGAAGAAGAATTTGGTTATAAATACAATAAAGATTATAGAAATTTTAATCCAGAAGGTGGAGATTGTGCTAACTTTGCTTCACAGATATTGCATGAAGGTGGTAAATTTAAGAAAAATTCATCATGGAATTATTCTAAAGGAGAAGCTACAGCATCTTGGGTAAATGCGGATAAATTTAAGAGTTACTTTGTATATAGTGGAAGAGCTTCAGTAATAGCTCATGGAACCTATGATAAGGTATATAAAGCCTCCTATCAGCTTATGCCAGGAGATTTTGTTGCTTATGAAAAAAAAGGTGATATTAAACATATATCTACTGTAACCAATGCAGATTCTAGAGGTTATGCTTTAGTTACTTGTCATAATACTGATAGAAATGATGTACCTTGGGATTTGGGTTGGAGTGATAAAAATATTAAATTTTGGCTTATAAGAGTTCATTATTAAAAATATTTAATTAACCTTATTAGGATACATAGCATACCTTAAAATATAAACATTTATATTAGAGGGCAATATGTATCCTATTAAATTTTCAAATTTATATTATGAAAAAATTTGGGGAGGAAGAAAGCTAGAAGATTATAGAACAAATCTTCCTAAAGGAAACATAGGAGAAAGCTGGGAAATTGCCTGTCATAAAAATGGAATGAGTATTATTAGTAATGGAAAATATAAAGGAAAAGCACTTATTGAAATAATTAAGGAATATAAAAACTTAATTGTAGGAGATAAGATATATATAGATAAATTTACAGATAGGGATTTTCCACTACTTATAAAGATTATAAATTCTAATGAGAATCTATCTGTGCAGGTACATCCAAATGATAAGTATGCTCATAGAGTAGAAAATGATAATGGTAAGGTTGAGGCTTGGTATATTATAGATTGCGAAGAGGGAGCAGAAATAATTGTTGGTACAACAGGATGTACAAAGGAAGAGTTTAAAAGAAGTTGCACAGAGGGTACTGTGGAAGGTTGCATGAATAAAATAGCAGTTAAGCCTGGAGAATTATTTTTAATAGAACCTGGATTACTTCATTCCATAGGAAAAGGTATATTACTAGCAGAAATACAACAAAATAGTGATATTACTTATAGAGTTTACGATTATCACCGAGGAAGAGAACTTCATATTGACAAAGCATTGGATGTAGTTAATTTCAATGGTGGGCCTAAGAGCTTATGTATAAACAATGATTTAGTAATACAAAATCATATGAAATCAGAAAAATTTAATATAGATATATACAATATAAAAGGAAGCTATAGTGAAACTAGTGATAAAGACAAGTTTTTTGTATTTACCTGTGTAGAAGGTAAAGGTAAAATTAGCTTTGTTGATGAAGGACTTAGAAAGTTTATTGATATATCTATTTTGGAAAGTTTTCTAATACCAGCATATTTAGGTGAATATATTTTAATAGGTGATATGAAGTTAATAAAAAGCCATGTATTTTAAAGCAAAATAGCCCTAGACTTATATAGAGAAAGCTATATGAGTCTAGGGCTATGTTAATGAAGAACTACTCATTATACCTTAATCTACTCAATAGACTTACTGGTAGTGAAGTTTCTACATTATCATCAAATTTCCTAGAAAGGTTAGCAGGTTGTGAAGTTGGACTGATAAGTGGTGCTAACTGACCTTGTTGAGAGTAAATTCCTCTGATAGCATCAAAGACTCCTCGCATATCCAGAATACCATAGCCCCAAAATTCATTGGGATAGACCTCATTGGGTCTTTTTCGAGTTCCTCTAATTAAAAAAGTTTTTATGCTTTCAGAAGATAATATAGGAATGTTTCCTTCAGTGATACTCCATTGATAAAAAAGAGCTATAGCACCAGCAAGCACTGCTGTGGCAGCACTAGAACCTGATATAGTAGCTGTAGTGTTATTTAATCCAGTAGTTAATACATTTATTCCTCCACAGGTTATTTCAGGTTTTATTTTATTATTTGAGGTAAATCCAACTCCAGAATTTGAACCTATAGTATTAGTATTTTGGTTATAAAATGCAGTGGTAACAGCTAAATTACTAGTAGAAGGTATAGTGAGAGTTGTAAAGTTGTCTGGATTTAATAGTGCTGTACCAGGTTTAGATAAAGGTCTTTGATCAATCCAAACATTAAATAAACCATTTACTATATAATCTCCATATAAACTTATATTCCATACACCTGGAGCAATGTTTGAAAAAGTTAAAAATATTAGCTGATTACCGGATACAATTTCAGGTAAATAGTAAACTATTCTAGTAGTAGTATTTTCATATAAAAAACTAAGGTTTGCACTTTGACCAATCTTTACAGGAATTCTGGGAATTACCTGTCCACTAGGAGAAGTTAAACCCAAAGACATTTTGTCTGGGTAGGCACACCATATTGCTATATTTAAATCACCTTGATCTGGATCTACTGAAAATTCCACAGATTGAGTTTCTCCAGTATTAGCTATATATCCAGAAGCATGAGTTTCAGAACCACCTTGATTACCTGTGCCTAAAGCAAAGGTCACTGTGGCAGAAAAAGAATAGTAATCAATGAGTTCCTCTAGAGCATTAGTGCCATCGTGAGCGCCTAGGTTGCTGCTAACAGGTAGAAATATAACCATAGGTCGTAGGTATATAGAACGTTGACGTAAAAGATAAACCATAGCTGTAGCTATATCTGTATTATGATAAACTGGAGTGCTAGGAGTAGATGGAGCTACTGTATCTTCTATCTCTTTTATAGGTCTTAGTTTAACAGATATAAAATCACAGTTTGGAGCTGCTCCCTTTATATCTCCATATCCTCTAGCACCGATTATACCTGCACATTTAGTTCCATGACCATTGGTATCTATCTGTGGAACTATAGAATAGGGATTACCACCTGATTTGCTTAGAGCAATAGCTTCATTTATTTGTTCTTGGGAATATACACTACCATAACCGATACCAGATGGTGCAAGTCCAGTGGCATCAGTTTGGTCCCAAATAGATAATATCCTAGAGGTATCGTCTTCTCTAGTAAACTCTGGATTTAAGTAATCTATACCAGTATCGATGGTGCCTACAATTACACCAGTTCCTGTTAAATCTATAGGATTATCTTCAGAGAATTGAACTATGTTAGAAGTTTCTAAGGGGGACAGTTGTGTAAGTATAAAGTCATTAGGTGGCTCAATTATATTAACATTAGATAGAGATACAATTAAGTTTTCGTATCCAACTTCTACAAATATAACAGCCATATATGGGGTTAGGATTACAACACTAGCTTGAGGTATTTCAGCAATAGAAGCTACTATATTACCAGTATAGTAAATTATAAAGCTATTGTACTGTAAAGGGTTATCTAATTGTTGGGTTACTTCTCTTAAATCTTTTAGATTCATGAACTAATCCTCCTTATATATATCATCTATTCTTCTATATAATTCTATAGGCATTTTTATAGATGAATTAAGTGGTAAATAATTTTCATAGGAAGAGATATGGTCATTATAATTTCTAGGTAGACTAGATGATCTAAGATTTTCAAAGGAGCCTAGAAGATTTAGCATACCATAGCCCCATTGAGGGTTTGGATATATATCACCAGATCTTTTACTAGTTCCACGAGTTAAATAGGAAATAATAGAAGGACCATATATATTGTGATCATTACCAAGGACTATGCCCCATTCTAGGATAAGAAGTGCAGCACCACAAAGTACAGCTCCAGCTACAGAACCACCAGAAATTATATTGGTTTCATTATTTAGCCCTGTAGTTAATGCCGTAACACCACCAGTAGTTAAGTTAGGTTTAATTCTATTATCAGCAGTAAAGCCTCTACCAGATTCTACAGCTATAGTATTGTTATTTTGATCGTAGAAAGATGTGGTTATGGCTTTTCTAGCATTGGCAGGAGCTTGTAAAGTTGTGTATGGATTAGGATTAATTACTCTAGTGGTCAACTGTATAAGAGGTCTTTGGGGTAGCCACATATTATATTGACCATTAACTATATACTCTCCTTTGAGTCTCAGTTGCCAAAGTCCAGCTTTAGGATTTTGTATAGTTATATATACAGCCTCATTGCCAGTGGAAAATTCGGCACTGGTAAAGGCGATACTAATTACACTTTTTTCAAGGATAAGAGTGACTTGCTCAAACTTATAGGCTACTAGCTGAGGTTGAACAGGTTCCGCAATTTCACCATTAGGAGAAACTATAGATATAGATATTTTATCAGGTCTTTGAAGCCATAGCATAAGAACTAAGTTATCTTCATTTAGCCCTACAATAATTTCTATAATTTCTAAGGAGTTGGTCTTTAAAAATCTACCATAGCCATGGGTTAGACTAGCCCCTTGGTTACCAGTATTAGTAACGAATACAAGCCCTCTTCGCGATGAAAAGAAATCAATATCTTGTTCTATGGAAGATAAACCTTCGTGTCCACCCCAATTTGTTCCAGTAGATAATAAAACACTCATTGGTTGTAATAAATTTCTATCATTATAATTTATTACAAATCTTACACCTAAATAAATATCAATACCTTCAAAAATTGGAGTGCTTCTTCTATTGTTAATTCCAATTAATTTAAGATTACTGTTTTTTGCTTCCTTAAGCTTTACAATTATAAATTCACATTCAGGAGCGCTTCCGATTATACCATCTAGTCCTCTTGCACCGACTAAACCAGCCATATTTGTACCATGGCCTATTTCATCTCTTGAAGGGACTATATCATAGGGATTACCACCTTCAGCAGAAGCTTGGATAGCCCTATTTATATCATCACGACTATAAATTGTACCAAAAAAGGCTATATCATCATTAGTATTTGTATTACTTTCAATAGTTTGATCCCATATTGCCGCAATTCTTGTAGTTCCATCTGGATATTGAAATTGTGGATTCAAGTAATCTATACCAGTATCAATAATTGCAGCTATTGTGCCTTCTCCTGTAAGGTTTAAAAAAGTTTCTCCATGAAATTGTGTTATGTTAGCAGCATCTACTGGTTGGATAGCTGTAAGAGTATATGGAAAGCTAACATCTATAATTAGATTATCTGTTATTCCTGAATACTTGGTAATAAAGTCCATGTAATTACCAGCACGAACCACTACAATATAATCTATTTCAGAAACTTTAAAGGCACAGGCATAATCTATATCATTAAGGATGCTAACAAGATCCCTATCATATTGAACAAATAGGCTTATATAATCTTCACTAAGATAGGCTTCTTTACATGAATCAATTTGTCTAGATGTATTTAAATTATTCATCAATAAACTTACATCTCCTAAAACTTACTTATATATCTATATTATTCTAAAGGATATAAAGTAGTTACATTTAAAGCAAAAACTCCTTGGTAAGGTTTAGTCTTCTAAATAAATCATAAGGGAGATATGTTTCAATATTATCATTGCAATATCTAGAGAAGCTAATATTTCCTGAAGTTATAGGTGTTGCTAACAAATCTGTGTGAGAATAGATACCTCTAATAGCATCAAAGGTTCCACGGATATCAAGAATTCCATAGCCCCAAAATTCATTAGGATATGCTTCACTAGGTCTCTTTTTTGTACCTCTAATTAGTAATGATTTTATATTTTCAGAGGATAACATATTGAAATTACCATTTGTTACCCCCCATTGATAAATTAAGGATATTGCTCCAGCCAATACTGCAGTAGCGATGCTAGAGCCGGATACAGTTGTAGTAGTATTATTTAGGGAGGTAGTTAATACATTTACACCACCACAAACTAGGTCAGGTTTAATTTTATTATTTTCTGTAAATCCAACTCCAGAATTTAAAGCTATAGCATTAGTATTTTGATTATAAAATCCAGTAGTAATAGCTAAGTTGCTAGTAGATGGAATTGTAAGAGTCGTGAAGTTGTCAGGATTTAAGAGTTCAGTTCCCGATTTAGATATAGGCTTTGGATAAATCCAAATATTATATAAGCCATTAACTATATAATCTCCATATAAGTTTAAAGTCCATATGCCAGGAGCAATATCAGGAAATTCCAAGTAAATTAATTCGTTACCAGATATGGTTTCAGGGAAGTAGTAAGTTAGAGTAGCAGTATTTTTTTCATACAAAAAATTAAGCACTGCTTTTTTTCCAAGTTTTACAGCAATCCTTGAAATTACTTGACCACTAGGGGAAGTTATGCCTAAAGAAATTTTATCGGGATAGGAACACCATATACCTAAGTGAAATTCTCCTTGATTTGGTGCTACGGAAAATTCAATAGAGGCAGTTTCTCCCGTGTTATTTATATAACCAGAGGCATGGGTTCCGGAATTACCTTGGTTACCAGTGCCTAAAGCAAAGGATACCTTATTACTAAAAGAATAGTAGTCTATAAGTTCTTCAATAACATTAGTACCATCATGAGAGCCTAGGTTACCACTAATGGGTATAAATATTACCATAGGAAGTTCATAGATATAATGCTGTTGTATAAGATAAAGTATAGCTGTAGCTATATCACAATTACGATAAACAGGAGTACCATCTTGGGAAGAATTCATAGCATCGCCTATTTTTCTCCAAGGCCTTAATTTTATAGATATAAAATCACAGTTAGGAGCAGCACCTTTAACTTCACCATAACCTCTAGCACCAATTATACCTGCACATTGAGTACCATGACCATCAGTATCAATTTCAGGAACTATGGAATATGGATCACCACCTTCAGCTTTAAGTGAAATAGCTGCATTGATTTGTTCTTGCGAATATACAGTACCATAATTGATATTAGATGGACTAGGGCCGTCATTATTTGTTTGATCCCAAATAGATAATATCCTAGAGGACCCATCTTCTCTAATAAATTCTCTATTTAAATAGTCTATGCCTGTATCAATGGTACCAACAATGACGCCTGTACCAGTTAAATCCATGGGGATACCTTCAGAAAATGGAACTATATTAGAAGTCTGTAAAGGCGATATTTGAGAAAGCATGAAGTAATTATCTGGCTCAATTATATTGATATTAGGAATAGAAGTAATTAAGTTTTCATAGCCAATTTTTACAAATATAACTGCAATATATGGGCTTAAAAATATAACTGTAGCTTGGGAAATGGTGCTAATAGGAGTAATTATATCACCAGTATAATAAACAATATAGCTATTATATTGGGATGGATCATCTATTTGCTTAGTTATTTCTCTTAAATCTGACAGATTCATAAATTATTCCTCCATATCCATGGTATCATCTATTCTTCTATATAATTCTTTAGGCATATTTATAGAAAATATAGAAGGTAGATGGCTTTTTGTTTTAATATTACACTTATTGTAATTTCTAAAAAGTGAGGTTGTTCTAAGATTTTCAAAGGAACCTTGAAGATTTAGCATGCCATAACCCCATTCAGGATTTGGATATATGTCTCCAGCTCTTCTACTAGTTCCCCTAGTTAAATAAGAAATAATAGTAGGACCATACATATTGGGATCATTTCCTAGTATAATACCCCACTCAAGCATAAGCAGAGTAGCACCACATAACACTGCTCCAGCCGCGGAACTGCCAGAAACTACAGCATTTTCATTATTTAAACCAGTAGTTAATACCATGATACCTCCTGTAGCTAAGTTTGGTTTAATTCTATTATCGGCAGTATAACCTCGACCGGAATCTACAACTACTGTATTGTTATTTTGATTATAAAAGGCAGTAGTTATAGCTTTTTTAGCATTGCCAGGAATCTCTATTGTATTATAAGGTGTAGAGCTTATAATTCTAGTAGTTGGTTCTATTAAAGGTCTTTGGGGAAGCCATACATCATATTTACCATTAATTATAAAATCGCCTTTAAGTCTTAATTGCCAAAGGCCTTCTTTAGGATTTTTAATTGCTATATATACAACTTGATTTCCAGTTGTAAATTCTGAACTTGAAAATAGAATGCTAATTGTGCTGTCTTCAACTACAGAAATAATCTCTTCAAATTCTGTAGCTTCTAATTTAGGTTGTATAGGTTGTGAAACTTCACCGCCAGGAGAAACTACAGATATAGATATTTTATCTGGTCTTTGAATCCAAAGCATGACAGATAGATTGCTTTCCTTTGGACCTACAATAAATTCTACAATATTCTGGGAATTGCTTTTAAGAAACCTTCCCTCAGAATGGGTAGCATTAGCCCCTTGATTTCCACAACTAGTTACAAAAATAAGACCTTTCCTAGAAGAAAAATAATCAATATCTTGCTCAATAGAGGTTAACCCTTCATGGCCACCCCAATTAGTTCCTGTAGATAATAAAATACTTATTGGTATTAAGGAATTAGAATCTTTATAATTCATAACAAATAACATTGCAAGAAGTATATCAAGACCTTCGTAGATAGGTATGTTTTTTCTATCATTGACACCAATTAATTTAAGATTACTGGTTTTAGCTTCTTTAAGTTTTATAACAAGGAAATCACATTCAGGAGCACTACCGGTTACTCCATCTAAGCCCTTAGCCCCAACCAAACCTGCCATATTTGTACCGTGTCCTATAACATCTCTTGAAGGAACTATATCATAAGGATTTTCACCCTTATTAAAAACTTCAATAGCGTTATTAATTTCTTCCCTAGTGTAAAAAGTACCGAAAAATGCTGTAGGAATATCAGTTGTTTTATTACTTTCAATGGTTTGATCCCATATACCGATAATTCTTGTGGTTCCATCATCATTTTGAAATTGAGGGTTTAAATAGTCTATACCTGTGTCTATAATTGCAGCTATGGTATTTTTACCTTTAAGATTCAAGAAGGTGTCTCCATGGAAGGGAGCTATAGAAGAAGACTGTATTGGTTCTATAGATGACAAAGTGTAGGGATAGCTAACATCTACTCTAAATATTTCTCTGAATTCACCAACTAAATTATGATACTCTTGAGTTAGAACAGAAACATAGTATATTGTATCAGATATCTTGTAAGCATAAGCATAAGCTACATCTTTTAGAATATTAACAAGATCTTTTGTAGACAAAACGAATAGAGTCACATACTCTTCACTTAGATAGGCATCTTTAAATGAACTTACATTATCCATAAAAAAACTTACATCTCCAGAAAATGTTTATCTATTTATAGTATTCTATAGTTCTTAAAGTAGTTACAGTTAGTATACCTTATCACTATAATTTTTAATTGATCTATGGAGGTAAGAATAAGTGGTGGTATGACAAAAATTTATAAAGGTGCTATAATATCAAAGTAAGTTTATAGTGTAAAGATGTAAACTTAATATTAGAAATATATAAAGTCCATATATTAAAAAATATACGAGGTGAAATAAATGAGTGGTGTAGCAGGAGAAGGTTGTGAAATACTAGTCCCTTTTAATGAAAGAAAGCCATTAGAAGAAATAGAAAGAAGTTTAATTAAAAAATATAGAAAATCAGTATGGTCTAAGTTTATTAAGGCTATTAGAGAATACAACCTAGTAGAAGAAGGAGATAAGATAGCTGTTGGAATATCTGGAGGTAAGGATAGTATAATAATGGCTAAATTATTCCAAGAGTTAAAACGTCACGGTCAAGTAAATTTCGAATTAGAATTTATTGCTATGGATCCAGGATATCATCCACAGATTAAAGAGCTTTTATTGGATAATTGTAATTATTTAAATATACCAATACATACCTTTGATTCAAAAATATTTGACATTATAGATGAGATAGCAAAGGATTATCCTTGCTATATGTGCGCAAGGATGAGAAGGGGTGCATTATATTCTGAAGCTGAAAGACTTGGATGCAATAAGCTAGCATTAGGACATCACTTTAATGATGTTATTGAAACTACAATGCTTAATGTGCTTTATGGAGGAACCTTTAAAACTATGCTTCCCAAACTTAAAGCAACTAACTTTAAAGGATTAGAGCTTATACGTCCTCTTTATTATGTTGAGGAAAGCTACATAGAAAACTTCATACAAAGCAGTGGTATATGGCCTCTTAACTGTGCATGCATGGTAGCAGCAAAGAAGATTGGTAACAAGAGACATGAAATAAAGGATATGATAAAAGAAATGAAAAAGAATTTTAAAGATGTGGATAAGTCTATATTTAAGGCTGCTGAAAATGTAAATATGGATGCAATTTTAGGTTGGCAAAAGGATGGACAAAAACATTCTTTCTTAGAAGAATATGATGGAGAATTTTTAGATTAAAAATTAAGGTGATTAATTGATTTACTAAAAGATTACATAGTAATTACATGTGAGATAAATACTATATAAAAGGAAACCTCTTATTTTAGAATTACAATTCTAGAATAAGAGGTTTAATATTTTAACTTATAATTAGATTTCTATAAAAGTCCACCTATTGAAACAAATAGTGAAGCAAAAACTAAAGAAACAATTGTCATAAGTTTTATTAATATGTTGATTGATGGACCTGATGTATCCTTGAATGGATCTCCAACAGTATCTCCAACAACAGCAGCTTTATGAGCATCGCTACCTTTACCACCGTGAGTACCTTCTTCAATATATTTCTTAGCGTTATCCCATGCACCACCAGAGTTAGACATGAAGATAGCAAGCATAACTCCAGAAACAAGAGCTCCTACTAGAAGTCCACCTAAAGCTTCTGTACCAAGTAATATACCAATTACTAGTGGCATAGCTACAGCCATAACTCCAGGAAGCATCATTTCTTTTAATGCTGCAGCTGTTGAAATTTCAACACATCTTTTGTAATCAGGTTTTCCTGTACCTTCTAAGATACCAGGAATGTTTTTAAATTGATTACGAACTTCAACAATCATTTTGTTAGCAGTTTTACCAACTGATTGCATTGTAAATGCTGAGAATAAGAATGGAAGCATACCTCCAATTAATAAACCAACAATTACTTTAGGATTTAGACAGTCTATAGTAGTTAATCCAACAGCTTGAGAGTAAGAAGCAAATAATGCTAATGCAGTAAGAGCTGCAGAACCAATAGCAAATCCTTTACCCATAGCAGCTGTAGTGTTACCTACAGAGTCTAATTTATCTGTAATCTTACGAACTGATGAATCAAGTCCTGCCATTTCTGCAATACCACCAGCATTGTCAGCAATTGGACCGTAAGCATCAACTGCAACAGTAATACCAGTAGTTGAAAGCATTCCAACGGCTGCAAGAGCAATACCGTATAATCCAGAGAATGAATAAGCAACTAGTATAGCAATAGCAATTAATATTATAGGAAAAGCTGTAGATTCCATTCCAACAGCAAGTCCAGATATTATTGTTGTTGCAGAACCAGTTTCAGATTGTTCAGCAATTTTCTTTACTGATTTATAATCACTTGAAGTGTATACTTCTGTTAACTTACCAATTAATAAACCAACTATAATTCCAGAAATTATTGCGAAGAATGGTAAGAAATCTCCAAAGAATTTTTTACTAAGTATAGCAGAAGATATAACAACTAATATACTAGCTAAGTAAGTTCCGCTATTTAAAGCTTTATGTGGATTTTGGCTTTTACTTTTATTTACAAGCACAATACCTATTATAGAACAGAAAATTCCAGTTGCAGATATTATAAGTGGGAAAATAGCTCCATCTAATCCAAAAGCAACTACGCCTAGAGTAATAGCAGATATGATAGAACCAACATATGATTCAAATAAGTCTGCACCCATACCAGCAACATCACCAACATTATCACCAACGTTATCAGCAATTACTGCTGGGTTACGTGGGTCATCTTCAGGTATACCAGCTTCAACCTTACCAACAAGGTCAGCTCCAACGTCAGCAGCCTTAGTATATATTCCTCCACCAACACGTCCAAAAAGAGCTAGAGTAGAAGCTCCTAAACTAAATCCAGTAAGTACTTCTATATTATTTGTAAAAAAGTAAACTACACTTACGCCTAGAAGTCCAAGACCTACAACACACAGACCCATAACAGCTCCACCAGAGAACGCAATTGAAAGTGCTTTACTCATACCAGATGTTCTAGCACCTTCAGCAGTTCTTACATTAGCTTTAGTAGCTGTATGCATACCAACATAACCTGCTAGAGTTGAGAATAATGCTCCAACTAAGAAGCAAACAGCTGTAACCCAGCTACCTATTCCTACACCAATTAATACAAAAATAATTGCACAGAAAATAATTAATACTCTGTACTCTGCCTTTAAGAAAGCAGCAGCACCTTCACTTATAGCTGAAGCGATTTCTTTCATTTTATCTGTACCTTCACTACTTTTATTAATTTTTGATAGTAGTAAAAAGGCAGAGATTAAAGCAAGCAATCCAGCAACTATACAAACATAGATAAGATTGTTCATAATAAAGTCCCCCTATATATTCTTATTTAATTTTATTTAACAATTGAAGTGAAGGGTTTAACCTAGACTTCAATTGGATTTGTCCTATGTATTAACCTTGTATATGATACAAAAAATATTATAATATATCAAGCAGAAAAATTAGCCATTTTAAATTAAAATGCTAATAAATATGTATTTAAATACAGTTTAAATCTTATTAGTACTAATAAATGTTATCATCATAATAATTTTATGTCAAATATAAGTTGAATTTTATTTAAATATCTTTGAATATATTAAAAGAAAATATAGAATTATTTTAATATACTAAATTGTGATACATTTTATATGTAGAAAGAAAGTATTAATGCCACCTTATAAATGTCAATTATGATTAATAATTATGGTTAATTTATATAAAAAGGACACCTTAAATTTTACTTAGGTAAAATGGAGGGATTTTACGCTTGTAATAAGTATGAAAGATGTATAAATAATTATTTAAAATAAAAGGAAATTAAATACGCAATTAGTGAATGTATTAATATAATTTATGTTAAATGTATTTTCGGTAATACAGGCTTGAATTAATTTAAGGAACTTATATATAAATTGCATAGATTCAAGTATAAAGTATAAAACATCTAATTATACACAAAGTATAAGATTAGATGTTTTATTTATAGTTTATTTTAAATTATTTTGTTTATCTTTCCAAAATTGTAATGATTGTAGACAATGCCTTGTTAAACACATTACTTTATTTTCAAACTCAAGATTACCATTTAATCTATTGCAAAACATATGAATAATACTTAGCACTATATCCAATTTACTATTAGTTAAGTTACCAGAGTTATCAACAGAGTTCATTTTTTCAGCAAAAGAATTTAAACTTTTTTTTCTTAATTCTAGTAATTTTATAATAAGAGAACGATCAGTAAATTCATCTCTAAATGGTAAAGTAATATTAAAATCTGATATTTGTAAATAAAGGTTTCTTTTTTGATTAAACAAGTCTCTATATTCATTTTTATCATATAAAGTTATGAATATATCTTTCTGAGTATAATAGTCTAGACCTAATTCATTTAATATACTGAGTATACCTATAACGGCAATTTCTTCTAATTCTAGATTTAAAGCATTAGTTCTTATGAGTTTTATAATATTAGAAACAAATATGCTATCATCACAAAATATATTTTCAGCATAATCTATTAGTTGATTACCTCCGTAGCGTTCTATTTCTCTAAAATAAGAATCAAAGTCTATTGAAGATATTATTTGTTTATTAATCAATTCGTTAAACCATATATTTAATTTATCTAATAAATCATTTTTTTTATGCGATTTATTTAATTTTAATCTAAGGCGTAAGCTTCCACCTTTGTCACTATATCTTAAGAAAAAGAATTTTTCGATCTCATTATTGCTTTTTAATGTTTCACAGAAAGGTAATAATTCAAATCCTATAAATTCATTTGTTCTATCTCCTAATCCGTATAGTTTAATATATACCCATTCACTACCTGGTAGAAAACATCTATCACGACTAAATGTCGGAGTATTAGCTCTATTGTTTATATAGTTAGAACTTGTAGAATAGTTTAAAAATGTTTTATGGCTAGGTTGTGAATTTTTATTTAATACTAAAGGAATTATAAATTCAGAAAAGTATTTTCCATCACTTCCTTGTGCAATTAGATTATTTTCCATTTCTAAGGTTTCAGTAACTATAATTTCTTTAGCATCCTTCTTTAATACTTCAAATAATATATCTAGATGTTCTACGACATCTAAATTTAATAATAATCGATTATCTGAATATGAACTTTCTTTCATAAATATATATTGAGGGATCTTATTATTAGAAATCCATTCGTTTATTTTAGTATGAAAGTTATGTTTATCTACACTTTTATAATCAAGATTTAATGCATTTAGAGAAAGTTTCCATTGTTCTGGAAGCAATACTATATTTTTGTATGATATCCTAGGTATATAATTAAGCTCTAAGAAATCATCATCTAATAAAAATGAAAATAATTGTTTTGAAGAACAATCTGATATTTCAATTAAGAACTTGGTGATGTCACTACAGAATATCGGATTAATCATACTTTCGGATTTGAATTTTATTTTTTTATTCATTGTTTTAGATTTAACAAAAAATCTATCATTATCTATACCTACATATAAATCTGATAACGCTATTGATTTTATATCATTAGAATTATTGGTAGAAAGATTAATTTCATATTTTCTATTTGAAGATACAGTAGTTACATTTCCATGTCTCCCATACATTGGAGTTTCATTAATTGTTACTAGTATTTCATTATCATTTAAGTCTGATTCCATTTCATTTAACTTTTTTAAATGATGAATACTATCATCTAGTAACTCTGAAAATCTTCCAAAGCTTTTTCCAGCTCCATTAGAACCTATTGTGGGACCTAAACATATTAAAAAATCTCCGTTATCAATGTCTGAACAAGAGTTAGCAATTATGTTTGCATATATTTCCATAGATGATGGAATAGGTGTAAATCTATTTAATTCATACTTATCTAATATAGTCTCAAGTTCTAAAGCTTCAATTTTTACTTCATTTATATTTTTCTTTAAGGCGTCTATAATCTTATCATACAAATACTTATTTATAGACTTCCTTTTTCCAACGGAGATATAATAACGGGAATCATGTATATTTTCAATGTTTGCATATTTGTCATAAAAACCTAGACCTATATTAGAATCCATAAGCTCCAGTAATGGAACCTCTCTATATATTCCATACTTCTCTTCAAAAGACTGCTTATAAGCCATGAGACTTTTTTTGCTAGAATCTTCACTAATTAAGTAGAATAAAGATACAAATTCCTCTATTGACTGCTTAATTTTTTTATTAAGCTTAACATCATTTTTAGAAACTGATTTCATATCAACTTGAACATAGTCTTTAGTTTCAATAATTAACTTCATTTTAGTTATTAATTCATTATAGATATCTTCCCCTTGTCCAACACTTGTTTTATTATATTTTTCAATAAGAGCCTTAATTTCTATAAGTTTAAAATATATATTAGGGTTAAATTTAAGTTTACTTAAAATATCAAGAATATAATTTAGGGGATTAGTATTCACTATAGGAGGTCTTAGTTCGGATATGAGATATTCATTTTCTAATAATTGATATATAAAATTTTTTATTGTGCTATCTTCCACATCTTTATTTAAGTCTTTTAAATGATTGAATAAATCTATAAACTTCATAGGATTTTCACATAAACTCATTGAATATTTCACCATATTTGAATTCGTAATAGAACTAGTTTGGGATCTTGTTTTTTTGTCTGTGACATAATCCCCCATATTGCTAATGTATGGTATTTTAAGTCTGGAACCTGTTTCATAAACTATATTATTTTTAGTTAATTTTAATTCTTGCATTATTGACTCATCTTTTTCTATCATTTTAATGACTTTATAACACCATTCCATATCTATTCTAGTACTTTTAATAAAATTTTCTTGTTGACTTAATTTAATATCAGAGGAATCATCAAAAAAACCCACATTAATTCCTGAAAAAAGACCATATGGAGTAGTTCTTGTACTCATCCTTATTAAATATTTGATAAAAGAATCTACGATTTTACTGTTGCATTTATAGTCAATGCATATGTTTGAATTTTTCATTGATTCATAGAGTGACAAGCTAGATACGTTAATAGCTTCAATAATAATTTCATTACTAAAAAGATTATTTAATTCATTATAATTTAATTCATTAATTCTGAATAAATTTTTATATAAGTCTATTGGATATAACGGTGTTCTCATCATAAAAAAGTCTGCAGCTTTAAATAATTCTAAATTCATGTTTTCAGCTTCTTTCTATATTTATATTGAATTTTATATATAAATGAATCTCATGTATGAAATTTATATATGAATAGTTAAAATTACAGAAAATTAGTGATTAATTTAAATATATTTAAGAAATATAGAGAATTATAAATAGTTAAACAACATTATATATTAAAAAAAAAAAATTGTAAATAATCGTATTACAAAATTTTATTTGTAAAATTTCAAATAATTGTATTTACATTTATGGAAATTATATATATAATGCAACTTATAGAAGATAACTAACAGTTAATGAAGTGTGTTAAGAAATTGTGTTTAAGAATATAGAGTATTATTTATAAAGTAGTAGTATTAATAAAATTAAAGTAATATATTAATTTAATTCTATTGTTAATAAGGTGATTATGGACAAGCTAATGCATAAGGGTATTAAGATATTAAGTGTATTGATAGGTGGTAAAGATTATATGGATATATTAACTAAGTAATTATCTTAATAATATACAGAATATTAATAATAAATAGATTAATAATAAATTTCTGATTATATTAATTATTTTAACTGTATCCTTACTTTGTTTTGTTGGACTGTATCACAAAAGAAAGGTTTACATAATTATTTATTGAAAGGAGGTGATTAAATGAATAATAATAGTTTCAGTTTAGATTTACAAAAGAATGAAGGAATTGGGAGTAATGCTTTAACTCCAACTCAAGATTCCGGTGGGGGAAGTGCAGGTAGCGGTATATCTATAACTTCATTTTGCTGGCCTACTGGTCCATGTCCTACTAATAGTGGTTGTTCTTCACCCACAACTCAATCTATAACTAAAAATAGCATATTTGTGAAATGTGGGCAATTTTAAAAGAAAAACTAAAAAAGAGATTCATATATATGAATCTCTTTTCAATATTAAATTAGAATAATGCGTTTAAGATTTAGTATTGTTCTAACAGTATATATACTGTTAGTTGAGTATTTTAAGTTATTAAAAAATAAGTAATATATAGATATTAAGTTTATAGGTATACTTGTAAAGATTTTTAATCAAAAGTATTTAAAATAACACTTAAAAGAACTGAAATTAGCGTATTATAAGATTTATAGGTGAAAAGGTACATAATAATATTTTTAAGCAAGAATAAGAGTTTGGATATAAATTATTATTAAATTTCAAATTAAATAAATATACTATGCATGAAAATGTACATATTTTAGAGCCCTAAAAATAATGAGTTGCTTTTAAAAATTATAGTCAATACCTAAACTGGTAAATACTTTAGTGTTTATTATAAATGATAAATTTTGAAACAGGAGGTGAGATCATGAATTATATTAAATCTGTATTATATAATAAAAATGAATATGATAAGAAAATATTAGATATAATTAATTTCATAATAACCAAATTAATGGGTGAGTTAGAATCTAACTCAAGTTTGACTTTTAAAGATAAGTATATTAACTTATTTAATTATTCTGCAATATGTTTATTATTAGCAGAAAGTAAAGATGTATTAGACGAAGACATTGATTGGGATGGCCTAGTTCTTAATAACATGAAGAAAGTAAAAAATATACTTGATGAAATGGGATATTATACACCGCCTTGCAACTTTGAAGGGAATTCCGATGTAGCTTTTAGTATATATGCACTAGCTAAAAAAACTACATACTATGATGTTTTTTTAGAAGGATTAAATAATTTGATTCTAGAACAAACTAAAATAAAATTGAAAAGTTTAAAACAGAATAATAAAGAAATATTATTGGAAGACTACGATTTAATTAGTGGATTGGCTGGAATATGTTTATATTTAATACAATTTAAATCACATAAACATATAAGAAAAACTATTATTGAGATCATAGAATGGCTAATTTTGCTTATGGATGAAGTAAATGTAGATGGATATAATGTACCTATGTTTTATATAAAATCAGAAAATCAACATTACCCTAACAAAGATTTTTTTCCAAATGGTAGTTTGAACTTTAGTTTATCACATGGAATATCTGGTGTATTGGCTACTTTATCAATTTGCCTAAAGGAAGAAATTGAAGTTCAAGGACAAAGACAATGCATGAAAAAGATACTAGATTTATTAAAAAATACTATGTATATTGAAAATAAAAAATATTGTTGGCCTGGAATATTAGATTTGAAAGATTATGTTAATCATGATTATAGAAGGTTTAGCAATGGAGCCAGTTGGTGTTATGGAACTCCTGGTATTGCAAGAGCGATATTTCTAGCAGCTAATGAATTAGGGGATAATGAAGGAAAAGATTTAGCTACTCAAGTTATGATTAATATATGCAATATGAATTATAAGCAATTAAATTTAGGTTCACCTATAGTATGCCACGGATATGCTGGATTGTTAGCATGTATTTATACAATGTATTTAGATACGAAAAATAAAATATTTAAAGATGCTATATTTAAATATTCTAATACTATTGTTAGTTATTTTAATACGAATAATAAATATGGATTTCAAGATATTATTATTGATAAATACAATAATAATATAATTAAAGAAGATAAAGTTAACTTTTTAGAAGGAAATGTAGGAATAGCATTAGCTTTATTAGTAACTTACAAATGGGACAAACCTATCTGGTTAAGACATATGGGATTAATTTAGATAAATAGTAAGTTTATAATAATTAGAAGACTGGGGAGTAATTATGAATGATATAAGGATATCTAAAAAAGATATTATTTATTCAAAAAATAATGAGAAAAGAAAGGTTAAACAAGAATCATTTAGTACTATAAGGTGGTTATTAATGGAGTCAATACCTATAATTCCATATCAAATTACAATAATCATAATTAATAGTTTTGTATCAATTACTGGAATATATACAGCTTTATTATCAAAATCGCTTATTGATTACGCCATAAATAAGGATAGAGAAAATATGTGGTTATGCCTTATAATATTTTCAATTATTACATTTATAAAAGTGTTTTTAACTCCATTAATTTCAATCATTACAGCGAAGTCTTCCCTAAAATTTAAAAATTTATTACAAAATAAAATGTTTAAACATATTTGTTATAGTAAATATGGAAGTATAATGAAATATCATAGTATGAATTTATTGACAAGAATAACATCAGATATAAATATTATATCTTCAATTATTTTAGAGACTATCCCTAATTTAATTTCATTAATTATAACATTTGTTATTTCATTATTAGTATTAATAAGGTTGTCTTTTCAAATAGGTATTATTGCATTAATTTCTGCACCATTACTATTTATAATTAATTCCAAGATAAGTATTAAGTTAAAAGAAGTTTATAAAGAAATTCAAAATGAAGAAGTAAAGTATAATTCATTTATTCAGGAAACATTAAAAAATATACTTGTAGTAAAGTCATTTTGCAAAGAAAAGGTAAGTATTAGTAAACTTAAAATTATACAAGAAAATAAATTAAGTTTATATATAAAGAATGTTAAAATAAGTTCTTTGTCAGGACTTTCTATAAACTTTTATTCAACATTTATTTATTTTATAGTATTTAGTTGGGGAGTAATTAATATTTGTAGTGGAAAAACTACTTATGGTACACTCACTGCAATACTTCAGCTTTATAGTAATGTTCAGTACCCTATATCATCAATTGCAGAAATAATTCCACAATTTGCACAATGCAAAGCAGCTGTAGAAAGGATTAGAGAGATTGAGAATATATCAATTGAAGATAAAAATGTACATGTTAAAGAAGAAGTTTCTTCAGACTCAGTTATAGAATTAAAAAATGTAACATTTAATTACAATGATGATAAAGCTAAGATATTAGATGGGGTTAATTTAAGTATAAATCATGGAGAAATAATAGCGCTAGTAGGACCATCAGGGTCTGGAAAGACAACTTTAGCTAAATTAATGCTTTCACTGTTAGAATGTAGTGAAGGTGAAGTAATTGTAAGTATACCAACAAATATAAATATGAATGAAAGTATAAAGACTAATTATAGAGAATTAATCTCCTATATTCCTCAAGGAAACACTCTTTTTTCAGGAACTATAGAAGAAAATATAAGATATGGCAATAGTGATGCAACTTTTGATGAATTAAAAGAGGCGGCTATTCAGAGTTGTGCACTAGAATTTATTGATAAGTTAGACAATGGATTTGATACTTTGATTGGAGAGAATGGGATAGGTATTTCTGAAGGACAAGCACAAAGAATAGCTATTGCTAGAGCATTGATAAGAAAACGGCCTATACTTTTATTGGATGAAGTTACGTCATCTTTAGATGAGGCTACAGAATGTAAAATTGTTTCTTACTTAAGTCAATTATCCTATAAACCTACATGTATAATAATAACTCATAGACCGGCAGCTCTTTCAATATGTGACAGTATTTATAAATTAGAAGGTGGACAAATTGTTAAAGTTAATTATTAAAGGAGAATAAGTGAAATACAAATAATTACAGTAGTAGCTGGTAAAGGAGGTTTAGAAGAAGCTTTAGCATATACTAAATTTGCTGTAAGGAGAACAGAAGAAATAAAAAATATGATAGAATGAATGAAAGAAATGATACGATTATGTTATGGACTCATAATATACTTGTTACTTACAATGATGAGGAGTATATATATGGGAAAAAGACTTAGTGATAAATATGAAGAGGCGTATTACTCTATAAGATTTGAATTTTCAGGGGAATAAATTACTTCACATAGTGAAAGCTTTAGAATTTCATATAGATAATAATTACTCAAATTAATTATGCTATTCTTTTGATATAACCTAGATACCTATTTCATTTTTAGATTTAAAATCTGTTTCTTCAAACAATGTTAAATCTAAATTTTTATGTAACAGACAGTATATTCATTTATTTGAAGAAAATTATTTAGGCGGTGAAGTATAACATTCTCTTATGCATTCACCTTGATATTTATTCGATGGGTCAATATATATAAGTGAAACAACAGAATCTAAGAATATATACTAAAATAAAAAAGATTAATGGGGTGTTAATTAATATGAAAAAGAAAATAAGATTTATATCAATAGTTATATTATCTATATTAATTCTGTCAGCATGTTCAAAGAGCGGTGATGAAAAAAGTATAGAAGCATTAAAAGCAAGTATAATACCTATAAATACAGTTGAATATGGTAATGGCTTTGAGGATTTAATGCCACTTAAGAATATATTAAAAGATAAGAAGATAGTTGCCATGGGGGAAGCAACCCATGGAACTAGTGAATTTTTTAAGATGAAGCATAGATTCTTTGAATTTTTAGTAGAAGAAATGGGATATAGAGTCTTTGCGATGGAATGTGATGGAGGAGCTGGACAAGTTATAAATGAATATATATTAAATGGAAAAGGTAACTTAAATGACTGTTTAGAAGCTGTTAAATATGATGTTTTTACAACTGAAGAAGTAAAAAGCATGATAAAGTGGATGAAGGAATATAATGATGATCCATCTCATAAAGAAAAGATTAAATTTTATGGGATGGATAATGTCAATATAGTAGATACACTTCCTAAACTTAGTTATTATTTAGAAAAACTTGATAAAGAGCTACAGACTAAAATAGAAGAAGATACTCTAAACACAATATACAGAAATGATATTAAAGCTATTACGAATGAACAACTTGATAGTATACTATTAAATATAAATGAAATTAAGAAAGATATGGAGAATTCAAAAGAAAAGTACTTTAATAACAACTTACAGAATGAGTATGAGTTAGCTATATGGAATCTGAACCTCGTATCACAATGTGCAGAATATTATATAGAAGTTAATAAAAGTGTAGATCAAATGGTTCAATCAGTTGCAGCAATGAATTTACGAGATAAATATATGGCTGCAAATGTTAAATGGATACAAGAGCATGAAGGTAAATTAGGAAATGATAAAGTTATGTTATGGGCACACAATATACATGTATCATCTATGGACGACATTTATAAATATATGGGTAAAAATTTAAAGGAAATGTATGGAGATGAATATTATTCTATAGGCTTTGAATTTTCTAGGGGAAGCTTTAATGCAAGTGATATGTCTACTGGGACTATGACAAGATTTGATACAGATAATAATACTCCTGAATATTTAGCATACAAATTTGATAGAACTGAGATACCTATATCATTTTTAGATTTCAATTCAGCTTCTAAAAATAAAGAGGTATCAAAAATACTATCAAAGAATCAAACTTTTAGTCTTATTACTGCATTTTATGATGAGAGTATTCAAAAAAGCTTTCAATATATACCTAAAAATTTGTTTGATGGATTAATATATATAAAAGAGACTACACCTTCCAAAATACAATAGGCCATTAACTTTATAACTACTTAATTTTATATGATATATATAATTTAATGGATAGTATAAATATTTAAGAATATATAACACCAATTTATATGACTATTTATAAATTGGTGTTATTATACTATTTATAAATATTGAAGAAATGTTATTACTTATTAGGAAATTATCTCTAGTAGTTAATAAATTAAAGTAAGGTAATTTTTTTTGTTGATCAGATAACTCATATTCCTCTTCATCATCTTCTGTTGAAAAACTAGATTTCATAAAGTTTCGAAATTTCTCAATATTTTTCATTTAATACAACTCCTTAAAAAGTAAAATAATATGTTCATAAATGATCTTAGTTTTGATTTATTCTTGACTCTAAGTTATTACTTAGAATTAAGAATAACCTTATTCTATTATTTCATAATAAGCTGCAATTTTAAATAGATAATTTGTAAAATATGTGATTTAATAGTTAATAGGATATATGAAAAAAGTTTCCTATATAAATATTTATATAGGAAACTAGTTTAATATTTATAAATATAACTATTTAAATAGTTAAATAGTTAAATAGTTGTTCTGCCCATGCGGGTTTGAGAAGATTAGGGGGAGAAAAGTGGAGTTAATATTAAAGGATATACAAAAAAGTTTTGAAAATAAAGTGGTGTTAAAAGGAGCATCTTTTACCTTTGAAAAAGGAAAGATATATGGCCTATTAGGAAGAAATGGTGCAGGTAAAACTACTTTATTTAATTGTATAAGTGGAGAGCTAAGCAAAGATTCAGGGGAAGTCATCTTAGAGAATGGATTGGGTAATGAAGGAGAGTTAGATTATTCTAATATAGGATTTGTTTTTGCAGATCCAGTACTACCGGAATTTTTAACTGGATATGAGTTTATTAAGTTTTATATTGATATAAATAAGAATAAAATTAAAGATTTAAAAACAATAGAAGAATATTTAGACATTATCAAAATAGCTAAAGAAGATAGTCATAGATTAATAAAAGGCTATTCTCATGGAATGAAAAATAAGATTCAAATGTTATGCTTTTTAATATCAAGACCACCAGTAATTTTATTAGATGAACCATTAAGTTCTTTTGATGTAATTGTGGCACTAGAAATTAAAAATTTATTAAAGGAAATAAAGAGTGAGCATATAATTATATTTTCAACCCATATATTACAACTTGCCATGGATTTATGTGATGAAATTGTAGTTCTTAATCATGGAATATTAGAGCAAGTTCCAAGTGAACTTATAAAAAATGGAAAGTTTGAGGAAAGTATCATGGAAATCTTAAAGGAGGACAATTATGATTAGAACTTTTACTAATACATACAAATTCTCCTTTGTACAAGGTGCAAATACATTCATATATTTCATCAAGAGGATTCCGCTAATAGGTAAAAAAGTTCCAGAGAGTCTTTATAGTAAAACAAAGGCTAAAATAACCCTTGGAATTATATTTGAAATAATGTCTTTTTTATTTGGTTTTATTAAAAAGGCTATTTATGTAGGTGTGATGATAGCACTTCCTGCTCTTTATCTCTCAAAGAAAGGCGGAAATATACAGGAAGCAGCTCTTCAAATATTTTTTATTTTAAGCTTTATTCTAGGACCCATTATAAATACTACTTTAATGCCACGAGATGAAAAACCTTTCAACATGATAAGATTAATGAGGTCGGATGCTAAAAAGTACTTTATAAGTGAAATGGTTTATACCAGAATTTTAGCTTTTATACATTTTACGCCTGTGATGATGCTGCTATTTTCTCCAGTAAAGGGATTAATTTTGACCTTTGAGTTTATACTCATTAGATTCATATGGGAGTTTATACATTTATTTGTATTTAGTAGATTTAACAAGATGATATCAAATATGGATATATTTATTGGGACATTGGTGATTATTTGTCCTTTACTAGCTTATGTTCCTTTATTTTTTCATGTTAATATAGGACTTCATAGGTGGATATATGATTACAGGATTATTATACTATTATTTTTATTGTCAGTTTTATCTCTTAGATATATCTTTAAATACAAAAGATTTAAGGATATTGGTAAAATTATATGCACTAAGGATAATGTTTTAGAGAAACAAAAATTAGTAAAAGATGTTCAGTTTAAAGATGTAGAAATAAATGAGAAGAAGATAAAAGTAGAAGACTTGAATTCCAATATCTATGAAAATAAGCAAGGCTATGAATATCTTAATGCTATATTTTTCAAAAGGTACAAAAAACTTTTATCAAAGTCTTCAAAATATATAATTATAGGAAGTCTTATAGTAACAATGGTTGCCATTGGATTTATATTGTGGAAACCAAGTGGTAAGGTGGGGATTATAGATTTTTTCAAGAATAAAACTTCTAGTTGGATATTTGTAATGTACTTTTTATCTACTACAGAAAGAATTTGTAAGGCTATGTTTTTTAATTGTGATATAAGCTTACTTAGATATGGGTACTATAGACAAAGAGAAGCTATGTTTTCTAATTTTAAATCTAGGTTAAAAAGGGTAGTTGTCTTTAATATTCTTCCTGCTTTAGTAATTTGCTGCTGTATAATTTTCATAGTAATAGCATCTGGAGATCTTAAGGCAATATTAGAATTAAGTTATTTATTTTTAAGTATAATAGCCTTGGCTTGCTTTTTTTCCATACATCATTTAGCGGTATATTATATAATTCAGCCATATACTGCTAACTTAGAGGTCAAAAGTCCACTATTCAGAGGAATTAACACAGTAATGTATGTAGTTTGTTATATGTGTTCAGGAATTGATAGCTCTTCCTATATATTTAGTTTAGGAGTAATCATATTCACTGTAATATATATGATTATAGCATTAATATTAGTTTATAAATTAGCACCTAAGACATTTAAACTTAAATAGATAACAAGTGGAAGTCTAGTTCATGTGATTAGTTGACTATAAGGTTAAAAGAAAATACAATTAAGGGAGTATATGATATATATTTATATAAATAGGAGATGTTTTAACTATGATATACTTTGACAATGGAAGTACTTCCTTCCCTAAGGCTCCTAATGTTGGGAAAGCTATGGTAGAGATGATAGAAAAGGGTGCCTTTAATATTAATCGTGGAGGATATGAGGGAGCTTATAACTTAGAAGGTATAGTTTATGATACTAGGGAACTAATCTCCGAACTATTTAAGTTTCCTAAGTCTAGTAATGTTATTTTTACTCCAAGTATTACATACTCATTAAATTTTTTTATAAAAGGATACCTTAAGCCAGGAGATCATGTCATTGTAAGCAGTATGGAACATAATGCGGTTATGAGACCCTTAGTTCAAATGGAAAAGGTAGGGGTTGAATTTGATATTGCAGAAGGGGATAGGGAAGGTAATGTTACAGTAGAGGCTTTTGAAGCACTAATAAAGGAAAATACAAAGGCTATTATTACAATTCATGGATCTAATGTATGTGGTACAATTATCCCAATAGAAAAAATTGGACAACTATGTAAAAAAAATAATATTGTATTTGTAGTAGATGCAGCTCAGACTGCAGGAGTTTTAGATATAGATATGGAAGGCTATAATATTGATTTTTTAGCATTTACAGGACATAAGAGTTTATTAGGACCTCAAGGTATAGGTGGATTTATTGTGAGGGATGAGTTAGCTAGCAAGATTTCACCTGTCATTGCTGGAGGAACAGGTAGCATTTCGGATTCTGAAGAACCACCAATGTTCTTACCAGATAGATTTGAATGTGGTACATTAAATTTGCCAGGTATCATAGGATTGTATACGGCACTAAAATATATTAAATCTGTAGGAACTGATAGGATTAAAGAAAAAGAACTTAGCTTAACAGATTATTTTATAGAAGAAGTTAAGAAATTTAATAATATAGGGATTATAGGGAAAAAAACCATGGAAAATCGATTAGGAATCGTATCCTTAGATTTTAAAGCTATGGATAATGCCCAAGTTGCCTTTTTACTAGATAGCTTATATGGCATCTCAACTAGAGTTGGATTACATTGTGCACCACGTGCACACAAGACGCTGGGAACTTATCCTCAAGGCACAGTTAGATTTTCCTTTAGTCATAAAAATACTAAAGATGAGATTGATGCATGTATCAATGCATTGAGAAACATAGTATAGCAGAGAAAATTTATTTTATATAAGATAAAGGGCTTTAGCAAAATATATCACTAATTTTATATAAAAATATAAAATGTTGCCCATGTACTTATATTATTAAGTACATGGGCAATATTTATTTAAAAAGCTCTCTAACAAAATTTATCCCTTAAGGGATTTGATATTTTAGGAAGAGCTACAATATCGATAATATCAATATTTTCTGATTTTACACACTGATTTACTACATCAATAGCTTCCTTTGGTATCAACAGTGAAATTCCGCAGCAGGAGCTTGCCCTTCTAGGTGTAGGTACAATAGTAGCCTTAATTTGTGCCTTTTTTAAGCTACGATATAAATGTAATCCATTATTATGATTTGGAAATAGTACATAATATTCCATAGCTGCTGTCGCCTCATTTGGGGATTTATTTAATGAATCGCAAGTCATAATTAACTATTAAGAATTTCAACAAAGGCACCAATTCTAGTACGTAATTGTTGAGAATCTTGGTCGTTATAATCAGTTTCGATTCCAAGCACAGGAATGCCTGCTTCTTTAAGTGCTTTTTCTACTGTATATCCCTCAATATCATATAGGCTACAGAATTTTAGATTAATATCAATTACACCATCTGCTTTATATTCTTCTACTAAACGTTTAATATCATCAATTCTTCCGCTATTTGGCGTAAAGCATGCACAATTAATACTCATATAACGTTCAGCTAATGCCATAATCATATCATCAATAGATGTTTTTGTTTCATCTACTAAGTTTTCAAAGTATCTAGTACCTGTACAGGTTTCTTCTGCAACTACAGCAGCACCACTTGTTTCTACAATATGATGCAATTTCCAGTTTGGAACTGCCATTGGTGTACCTGTAAATAAAATTCTCTTTGTACCTTCTTTAAATATTCCCATTCCTTGTTTTACACGCTGGTCTAATTCATCACAAAGCTTGTTTACCATTTGTGTAAAACGAGTTGGATCATCATAAAAGGCAATTTGAGAAATTAGTAATACATCCTTACCACTAATTGGTGGATTAGGTTGTTTTCTTAATTCATATAGTCTAGCTAGAGCGCGTCGCTTATCATTAATCAATTTAATACTTGAAGAAAGAGATTCAGCTGTTATCTTGTTACCAGTAAATTCTTCAACTTTAGTCATAAATGTTTTGATTTCTTCAGCCCATCCTTCTACGTCTTTTCTACGTTTCATTTGTGGTAAGTCCATAACATGCATAGGTACATCTTCACCTAGAATTTCCCAAGCCTTTTTCTTTCCATCACAAGTAGTTTCACCAATGTACATATCAGCAATTCTAAAGAATGGACAAGTTTTATCTAAACGAGCACCAACAGAAGCTTTTATTAATGGGCAAGTGCTTGATGGTAATACCTTTTCGCCACCTGGAACCCAAAACTGAGAACCACCACAAAGACCAGTAGCAATAGCACCTGCTGCAAATATTACCTCATCAGGAACATAAACACAGAAAGTACCAAATACTTTACCACCATTTTTTTGATGTTCAATAAGTTCTGCTGGTCGTACTCCATGAATTTCTGCAATTACAAAGTTAAAATAATCCATTGATTCTGGACGATTTTCTTGAGTTAAATATACATCTTCAAACATAGCGGGTAATACCTCACATAGTTGGTCATGAGTTTCTAAATCCATGTTTAAGCCTTCCCACATCTTACGATAGTCTGCCATTATAAATCCCCCTCTTTTACTTCTATGTATTATTATCTTATAATAGTTTAATTTACATATTAACAATATAAAACTATTATTTTGAATCTATAACACATTATAGCATTGGGAAATAGGCACATACAACGAGTATGCGCAAGGTTACTATTGAGTTTTATAATATATAAATTGGGAGTTATAGAAATAATAAATATATGAAAATTTTAAAGGCATGGTTATTATCCTATAATCCCATGCCTTAACTTCAATGTTAATATATCCTAGAGAAAGGCTGTATTAACATTTATATAATCTTTGAGCTAAGGTTCCCATAGACACATTCCCTTAGCAATAAACTTCAACTATTCTTTTTTCTTTCTCACCTAGGTTTAAGGTTGTTTCTTTCACTGTTCCTACTTCTCCATTTACTCTTCTAAAATCAAATATTAAAAGGTATCCCTCATTAAGGCTATATTGCTCTAAGTACTGACCTAGCTGGATTAGTCCTCTTTGATGATAAGATTCTCCACTCCATCTTTTCAGCTCTAGTACATACATCTTTTTATTGTATGTTATAACGATGTCAAATCTCTTTTCATCTCCACCTTGAACTTCCTTAAAAGCAAAGCCAGTTCCATTTATTATTGGACTTATGAAAGCTAAGAATAGTAGTCTTCCATCTGCCTCTAAAAAGGCTTCTCTTTTCTCAGAATACTCATGCTTCATAAACTCTGAGAATTTTATAAGAATCTTTTTAACATCAAGGTTGCCATCTTCTTTAATATAGCAACTTCTTTGATTATAGGAGCCAATATTAGTTGAAGTTTCTATAAGTGAACTCATATAATCATATATAATAAGTTCGTAAATTCTATTATTTATTTTTAACCTCATATTTTCATTTCTAAATATTCCATACTGTATTCCAATGCTTATGATTGGATTATTAATATTATAGGTTATTTTATTACCATCTATAGCTAAGCTTTTCACCATTGTTTTTAATTCTTCATTATTCTCAATATTTTTAATTAAGCTATCAAAATTAGTATTACTATCTTTTAAGAGTTCTTTAACAGCTAGATCCATGTACTCTTTTTCCCATAATAATATATCTTCATCCATTATATTTTCATCTATAATTTTGCATAGTTTACTCACCAAGAAGGGGTAACCAGAAGTATAGAAATAAAGTCTTTCTGCAAGGCATTCTTTATCAAGGTTAACCCTTTTATTTTCAGTATAATCATCCAACATAGTGATTATCTCTTCCTTTGAAAAGCTCATATCCACATTAAAATCAGTGGCTATATTTCATGGACTGTTATATTTATGCTCCTCATCAGGTCTTAATTTGTTGTTCTGTAAGGAACCTAAATGACTAGAGTCATTTAAATAAGCGACCATATCAAAATTAGCACGGCACCTTGAGCTTTCTCTTTATTCTTTATTTTTGAGAGTGATAATCTAAATGTTTTTATGTTTTTATGTTTTTATGTTTTTATGTTCTTGTACCCTTAATACGTTGGAACTAATAGGATAGAGGCTCCTAGAGGAATGAGTAACTTTATATTATCGATATTAAATAAAAATACTTTTTTATTTAACTTAAAGAGTACATGGTTTTAGATATGGGTTTGGAAAATAGTTTCATTGCAAGAAATTATAGAAAGTACAAAAAAATAGGATTATAATATAATTGCATAGGTGTAAGCTGGTGTAATTATTTTTATTTGTAAATAAATAAAATAGAAATATTATTTTAACATTAGATAGGATGGGATTGAGTATGCAGCAACCTAAAATATTAGATAATAAACAATTTGGTAAGGTAGGAGAAGAGCTAAAAAGTACTATAAAAAGTTATTCAAAACTTTCAATAATATCAGCTTATTTCACTATTTTTGCTTACAAAGAACTAAGTAGGGAATTAAAGAAAATTGATAAGTTAAGATTTTTATTTACGGAACCTACCTTTGTAAAAAAAGATAAAAATTTAGTAAGAACATATTTTATAGATAGAACACCTGAACATAATATATCAGGGAATGAATTTGAGATTAAACTGAGAAATGAAATGAATCAAGCAAGTATAGCTAAGGAGTGTGCTCAGTGGATCAAAAATAAGGCTGAGTTTAAATCACTTATGAAACCAAATCCAGCACAACAAAGACTTATATATATAGAAAACCAGGAGGAAAATATATCTATAAATGGAACAGTTGATTTTACTACAGATGGTTTAGGATTTTCTCCATCTAATAGAATGGATATGAATACATGCATGTATGGAAAAGAGTGCACTAATCAATTCCTTACAATGTTTAATAATATATGGGAAGACGAAAGTTTAGTTGAAGATGTAAAAGCAAAGGTCTTAGAACAAATGGAACTTATATATAAAGAAAATACCCCTGAGTTTATATACTTTGTAACCTTATATAATATATTTAAAAACTATTTAGGTGAGATAGCAGAAGAGAATATAGTTAAAACTAAAACAGGATTTAAAGAGACAGAGGTTTGGAATAAGCTATATAAGTTTCAAAAAGATGGTGTTATAGGAGCCATAGATAAGATTGAAAAACATGGTGGATGTATAATTGCTGATTCTGTAGGACTAGGAAAAACTTTTTCAGCATTGGCAGTCATAAAATATTATGAACTTAGAAATTATAGAGTACTGGTATTAGCACCTAAAAAGTTAAGAGAAAACTGGACAATCTATACATTACAAAATGATAAAAGAAATATTTTGGGTAAAGATAGATTTAATTTTGATGTATTAAATCATACTGACTTAACAAGAACAAGTGGTAAAGTAGGAGATATAAATTTAGAGACATTAAATTGGTGTAACTATGACTTAGTAGTTATTGATGAATCCCATAACTTTAGAAATAATAATGCTAGAAATGAAAAGATAACAAGGTATTCTAAGCTATTAAATGATGTTATTAGAAGTGGAGCTGAAACAAAGATATTAATGTTATCAGCTACACCAGTAAATAATAAGATGAATGACCTAAAGAATCAAATTAACTTTATTACAGAAGGAAGAGATAATGCATTTGATTCAGAAGGAATAACCAGTGTTGAGTTAACTTTAAGAAAAGCACAGCTTGTATTTAATAAATGGACTGAGTTAGAGGAACAAGAAAGAACATTAGATACTTTTATGGAAATGATGAATATGGATTATTTTAAACTTCTTGATACAGTGACAATAGCAAGGTCAAGAAAACATATTGAAAAGTATTATGATGTAGCTGAAATTGGAAAATTTCCAAAGAGATTAAAACCTATTAATATTAAATCAAATATTGATGAAATGAACGAATTTCCTAGTTTAGAACATATAAATAAAGTTATTAGAAATCTTAATTTAAGCACATATGCTCCATTAAAGTATGTGTTGCCAGAAAAGAGAGCAGAATATGATAGGAAATATGATACTTCTGTAAAAGGTGGACAATCTGTATTTAGACAGGTAGATAGAGAACAAAGTTTGGTTAGCTTAATGAGGGTAAATATATTAAAAAGAATGGAAAGCTCTATTAATTCTTTTGGAATTACCATAGCTAAATTATTAAAGCAGATAGATAATACATTAGAGAAAATTGAAAGAAAACAAATGGATTTTGATACATCATTAAATATAGATGATATAGAGATTGATGATGATAGATTAGAGGATTCATTAATAGGAAATAAAGTCAAGGTCCTTATTCAAGACATGGATTTGATTAAGTGGAAACAAGATCTAGAAGATGATAAAAAGAAGCTAGAAGAACTTATTTATGAGGCGGCTAAAATTGTTAAAAATAGAGATGCTAAACTAAATAATTTAAAGGAGATTGTAATAAATAAATTGAATAACCCTTTAAATCAAGGAAATAAGAAGATAATTATATTCTCAGCTTTTGCAGATACAGCAAATTATCTATATGAAAGTTTATCATCATGGATTAAAGAAGAGTTTAACTTACATACAGCGCTAGTTACAGGTGCTGGTGATAATAAATGTACTCTTTTAGGAATAAATAAAAAGGATTTAAATGTAGTCCTTACAAACTTTTCACCAAAGTCAAAGGAAAGAGAAAAGATTTTTCCAGATATGAAAGAAGAAATAGACATATTAATAGCTACTGATTGTATATCAGAAGGACAGAACTTACAGGATTGTGATTATCTAATAAATTATGATATACACTGGAACCCAGTTAGAATAATTCAGAGATTTGGTAGAATAGATAGATTAGGTTCAAAAAATGATTGTATACAATTAGTGAATTTTTGGCCTAATATGGAGTTAGATGAGTACATTAATCTTGAAGCTAGGGTTACAGGAAGAATGATGCTATTAGATATTTCAGCTACAGGAGAAGAGAATATTATTGATAATAGTGGAAAATCTAAAATGAATGATTTAGAGTATAGAAAGAAACAGTTAACACAATTACAAAATGAAGTAGTTGATCTTGAGGATATTTCAGGGGGAATCTCTATTACTGACCTTACTATGAATGATTTTAAAATGGATTTAATGGAATATATGAAGAACAATAAAGTAGACTTAGAAAAAGCACCAATGGGGATGTATGCTATTTCTAGTATTGAAGATGAAGAATTAAAGGAGCAAATAAAACCAGGTGTTATATTCACATTAAAACAAGTGAATCATAATGCAAAACCAGAGGAAAGCAATTCATTATATCCTTATTATATGGTTTATGTTTATGAAGATGGAACTGTTAGGTATAACTATATTCATACAAAGAAAATACTGGATTTTTACAGGAAGTTATGTTCAGGTAAGAAGGAGATATTAAAAGATATAGTTAAAGCCTTTAATGATGAAACTAATGATGGAAAAGATATGAATAGATATTCAAGTCTTTTAGAAGATGCCATTGATAATATAATGGGGAAGAAAGAAGAAAAAGGAGTTGCCTCTTTATTTAGTAAAGGAGGGACAACTATTCAAAAGAGCTTATTTAAGGGGATTGAAGATTTTGAATTAGTATCATTTTTAGTGATAAAATAGGGGGAAACAATGGCACATAAGCTATATGAAAAAATGAATATACCAGCATCTTGTGAGGTGGATAATACTATATTTAAAAAGTTGTTTTATGAAAATGCCAATATGAATAGTTCTGATAAGGAGATATTTACGAATCACATTGATAAGATAGTTTGGAAATATTCATTTAAAGAAGAAAACTTAAATATAAAAGGGTACAAAACAGATGAATTAGATTATGAAGAAATAGCTGTTATTGAGGTATCATTAAATAATGATAAAAAACATAAGAGAATAACTGAAATTATACAAAACACAATACCATATCCTTTAATTTTGGTGTTTGTTATTGAAGATAGAATTCTTTTAAATACAGCTAGTAAAAGGGTTAATAAAGTCGATGTGAGTAAAAACACTGTAGAAGATTACATCTATAGCCCATGGATTAACTTTTCAAACTTAAATGATAATGAGGAAAAATTTCTGCAATCATTGAGCATAAGAGATTTTTCTTTTATAAATATATATAAATTCTATTGTAGCTTTGTAGATAGAGTTAAAATATTTAATGCGTCTATCATTGCAGGTGATTTTGAAAGTTTAAAAAATAAAGATATAGAAGAAGTAAATACTTTAAACACTCAAATAGAAAGTTTAAATACTGAAATTGAAAAGTTAAGGGGAGAATTAAAAAAAGAGCATCATTTCAATAAAAGGCTAGATATAAATGTTAAAATAAAAAAGATAGAATCTAAGAGAAGCAATTTAATTGAAAAATTAAAAGCATAAGTTGGGAGGAACTCATAATGGAAAAAATCAATGGATACAGTTTAGATATAGTTAAAGAAAACATATCAAAACTAAAAGAAATATTCCCAGAGGTATTTTGTGAGGATAAAGTTGATTTTGAAAGATTACAAGAAGTTTTAGGGGAATATATAGAGGATAAAGAAGAGAGATATAGATTCGAATGGCATGGAAAATCACAAGCCATAAGAATGTCACAAACTCCATCAAGAGGAACTCTAAGACCATGTAAAGAAGAAAGCAAAAATTGGGATACAACAGAGAATTTATATATTGAGGGTGATAACTTAGAGGTTTTAAAATTACTTCAAAAAAGCTATCAAAACAAGATAAAAATGATATACATAGACCCTCCCTATAACACAGGAAATGACTTTGTATATAAAGATGATTACAAAGATAATCTTTCCAATTACTTAGCTATAACAGGTCAAATTGATGAAGAAGGGTATAGAACATCTACAAATTCAGATACAAGTGGAAGATATCATACTGAGTGGTTAAATATGATGTATCCTAGATTAAGATTAGCAAGAAACTTATTGACAGAAGATGGAGTTATTTTTATATCTATAGGTGAACAAGAATTCCATAATTTGAAAAAAATTGGAGATGAGGTTTTTGGAGAGGATAATTTTATAGGATGTGCAGGTAGAATTTCCAAGAAAGCTAATAATCAAGGAGATTATTGGGCACCTAATTTCGATTATATATTAACATATACTAAAAATAGAGACTTTTGTGTTCCTTTTTTTGGTGGAATAAATTATTCTTCGTATAATCTTATTGAAGAAGAAGGGTCAAGGAAAGGTGAGTATTATCAATTGGTAAGGCTATATATGACCAGTTTAGATCCTATGAGAGGTTGTACGAATCAAAGATATTTTATAGAATGTCCAGATGGAAGTTTAGTAATTCCGCCTGGCAATATATATCCTGATGAGAAAAAAGATGGTGCAAGTGTTATTCCTCAAAGTGGTAAAGATAAAGTGTGGCGTTGGAGCAAAAAGACTTATGAAGAAAATAAAGATAAAATAGTTGTTAAAAAAGTTAGATCTTCTAATTTAGTTAATGAGAATGGCGAAGAAACTTTTTGGAATGTATTCACTAAAACATATTTAAATGATGTAATTAGTAAATCAAGTGCAACACCAAATAATTTTATTGAAGAGCATATAAATCAATCTGCATCCCATGAATTAAATAAATTAGGAATACCATTTGATTTTGCAAAGCCATCATCATTAATAAAGTTTTTATCTAAAACATGTAGAGTAGGAAAGGAAGAGATAGTTTTGGATTTCTTCTCAGGTTCTGCAAGTTCAGCTAATGCAGTAATGGATTTAAATCTTGAGGATGGAGGCAATAGGAAGTTTATAATGATACAGTTACCAGAAGTAACAGATATTAGTACAGATGCTTATAAAGATGGATATAATAACATATGCGAAATAGGTAAAGAACGTATTAGAAGAGCTGGTGATAAAATTGTTGAAGAGAACAAAGATAAAGTAGGAATTGATGATTTAGATATTGGATTTAAGGTGTTTAAGTTAGATACATCAAATATCAAACCATGGAATCCTAAGTATGATAATGTTGAAATGTCACTTGAAGATGTAATTGACAATTTTCTTCCGGGAAGAACAGAGGAAGATGTGGTTTATGAAATTATGCTTAAGTATGGTATTGATTTGACATATCCTATTGAGGTTAGAGAAGTTAGTGGAAAGAAAGTATTTAGTATTGGGTTTGGAGCTTTAATTATTTGTTTAGATGATGAAATCACTTTAGAGGTTGTTAATGGAATAGTTGATTTAAGGAATGAGTTAACACCTGAAACCACTAGGGTGGTATTTAAGGATAATGGATTTAAAACTGATTCTGTGAAAACTAATACCATAGAAATATTAAAGAGAAACAATATAACTGAAATAATGAGCATATAGGAGGGAACTTAAATGAAGTTAAAATTTAATTCAGATTTAGACTATCAAAAAGAAAGTATCTCTTCTATAGTTAATATTTTCAAAGGACAAACTCCAGCACAATCAAATTTTACAGTATCACCTTTAACAGACAGTGTTGGTACTGAAGGTAAGTTTATAACAGATACTGGTATAGGTAATAAATTAGAACTGTATGAAGAAGATATTTTAAAAAACGTAAGAGAAATTCAACTTAAAAATGGATTAAAACCTTCAACGTTATCTGATTTAGATAAAAATGATTATAAATTTACTGTAGAGATGGAAACGGGTACAGGAAAAACTTATGTTTATTTAAGAACAATATTTGAGTTAAATGCAAAGTATGGATTTACAAAGTTTATAATTGTAGTCCCATCAGTTGCAATTAAAGAAGGTGTTGTTAAATCTATAGATATTATGACAGAGCATTTTAAAGGGATTTATGATAATGTAATATTTAAAGCCAATGAATACAAGTCTCAAAAGCTAGATATTATAAGAGATTTTGCTACTAGTGATAATATAAGAATAATGGTTATGACAATACAATCCTTCAATAAAGATACTAATGTAATAAATATCGATAATGAAAAAACAAATGGAGTTAAACCAATTGATTTTATTAAAGAAACTAAACCAATTGTTATTATAGATGAACCTCAAAGTTCAGCAAGTACACAGAAAGCAATGGATGCAATCAAATCATTAAATCCATTGTGTACAGTAGGATATTCTGCTACTCATAAAGATAAACATAATTTAATGTTTAGATTAGATGCTGTTGATGCATATGAAAGACAGTTAGTAAAGCAAATAGAAGTTGCCAGCGTTATTTCAAAAGACCATAACAATGACGCATATATAAAGCTTATAAGTGTAAATAATAAAAAATCACCAATTAAAGCAAAGATTGAAATTGATAAATGGGATGCTAAAAAAGGAACAATAGTTAGGACTGCAAAAGAATATAAAGTAGAAGATGACTTGTATGAATTATCAGGAAGAAGAGATGTATATCAAGGGTATCAAATTACAGAAATCAATGCTAAAGAGGGCGATGAGTATGTTTCTTTTGTAGGTCATGAACCTATAAGATTAGGGGAAGTTCGTGGTGAAATTGATGATGATATAATCAAAAGAACTCAAATAAGAAAGACTATTGAAGAGCATTTAAACAAAGAACTTAGACTTAAAAAAGAAAGAATTAAGGTGCTTAGTTTATTCTTCATAGATAAAGTTGCAAATTATAGAATTAAAGATAAAGATGGTAATCCTCAAAAAGGAAAATATGCAATCTGGTTTGAAGAGGAATATAAAAAAGCTATAGAAAATCCTAAATATAAAACATTGTTTAATGATGTAGATATAGAAACAGGAGCGGAATTAGTCCATAATGGTTATTTTGCGCAGGATAAAAAAGGAGCATTAAAAGATACTAATGGTTCAACAGCTGCTGATGAAGATGCATATAGCTTAATAATGAAAGATAAAGAAAAATTACTAAGCTTTGATACAAAGCTAAAATTTATCTTCTCCCATTCAGCCTTAAAAGAAGGTTGGGATGATCCCAATGTATTTCAAATATGTACTTTAAATGAAACAAAGTCAGAATCAAAAAAGAGACAGGAAATAGGTAGAGGACTTAGATTAGCAGTAAATCAACAAGGTGAAAGAGTGTATGGTTTTGCTGTAAATACATTAACTGTAATGGCTAATGAAAGTTATGAAGACTTTGCTAGAAAGCTACAAAATGAATATGAAGAAGATGAAGGTATTAGATTTGGAATTGTTGAAAAGCACAGTTTTGCTAATATTATAATATCAAAAGATGGAGAATCAACATATTTAGAGCAAGAGGTTTCTGAAAAGATATTTAATCATTTAAAAGAATTTAAATATATAGATGATAAAGGTAAAATAACAGATACCCTAAGAACAGCACTAAAAGAGCAAAAAGTAGATATACCAGAAGAATTTAAAGAAATAGAAACTCAAATAGTTGCTAACCTTAAAAAGTTATCTGGTAATTTAAATGTAAAAAATGCAGAAGATAAAAAACCAGTAAACTTAAATAAAATGAGATATTTAAGTCCAGAATTTAAGGAATTATGGGATAGAATAAAATATAAGACAACATATTCAGTCCAGTTTGATTCTGATGATCTTATAAGAAAATGTGCAGAGGAAATAACACATAATTTAATTATCAGTAAAGCTAAGTTGGTTTATTCAAAGGCAGAAGTAGATATAACTAAAGCTGGAACAGTTACTGAAGAGAATAATAGATATAGTATAGATATAGAAGAACCTAATTTTGTATTACCAGATATAATAACTTTCCTACAAAATCAAACAAACCTAACGAGAAGAACCTTAGTGGAAATACTTAAAAAATCAGAAAGGTTAGATGATTTTAAAAAGAATCCTCAAAAGTTTATGGATGAAGTAGCTAGTATTATTAAAAGAAAAATGAGATTAATGATAGTTGATGGTATTAAGTATGAAAAAATAGGTGATGATGAGTTTTACGCTCAAGAGCTATTTGAAACTCAAGAGTTAAGCGGATATTTATCAAAGAACATGATAGGTAGTGAAAAATCTGTTTATGACTATATTATTTATGATTCTGATGTAGAGGCAGAGTTTGCTAAAAAATTTGAAAAAAATCATAGTGTGAAAATGTATATAAAATTACCGGATTGGTTTAAAGTAGAAACGCCACTAGGAAGCTATAATCCAGACTGGGCTGTATTAATAGAAAAGAACAATACAGAAAAACTATATTTTGTGGTTGAAACAAAGGGAAATATTTTAGCAGAAGAATTAAGAGAAAGAGAATATAGAAAGATTCAATGTGGACATAAGCATTTTGCAGCACTAGGTAATGAAACTATATTTAGGGAAACAGATAGTTTTGAGAAGTTTATTGAGAATGTATAAATGGAGGTAGTGAATTTATGGCAGATATTAAATTTGAAATAAAAGAAACTTTAGGAGTTGTATCAGAATCAGCTAAAGGGTGGAAGAAAGAATTAAATCTTATAAGCTGGAATGGAAATGAACCTAAATATGATTTAAGAGATTGGGCACCTGAACATGAAAAGATGGGTAAGGGTGTTACATTAAGTAAAGAAGAGCTAAAAGAGCTTAAGAATATTTTAAATAAAATAGAATTTTAAAGGAACCATGAATATATTAAAAAACTTCTATGAATTTGTAAAAACTTAATGTATAATATATAGGCAACTCATAAACAAAGAAATATTTCATTATGATTGCCATAAGCTCTTAGAAAATTATACAATTAATACAAAAGTAATATTACATTATAAGCAAAGAGGAAAAATCCAAGGGGTTTTTCCTCTATATTTTTTCAAAAATATAAGAAGTGAGAGGTGAAAAACAATGACAATTAATAGAGAAGAGACTTTGAAGGAAGAAATGAAATTCAGTAGTACTAAGGAATGGATAGAAAAGCAACTTTTAAACACTGAGAAAAAGTGTGAAGAGTATGAAACGAAAGTAGCAACCCTTAAAAAATCTTCAAGGGGTACTTTTAGTACAGAACTAATTTTAGCCCAAAATATTCAAGACTTCGCAAATAAAGATTTGCATAAGTATAATGAAAGTAAAGATAATCCATACTTTGCAAGAATTGATTTCAAGGAAAAGATAAGAGATGTAGAAAGCTTTTATATTGGTAAGTTTGGACTTATAGATGAAGTTAAAAACGAAGAGGTTGTCATTGATTGGAGAGCACCTCTTGCCAATTTATATTATAGTGGAACTTTTGGAGCAGCATCTTATACTGCCCCCATGGGAGAAATTCAAGGAGACCTATTATTAAAAAGGAAATTCCAAGTTAAGGATGGGAAAATAGTAAATATCTTTGATGAGGGAGTAAATGAGTTAATAGTTCCAGTATCAGAAGATGGAGAAGAACTAGTAGATGAGTTTTTAAAGATAAATCTAGAAGAAAATATGAGTAAAAAGCTGAAGGATGTAGTAAATACAATTCAGAGGGAACAAAATGAAATTATTAGGGCATATAAAAATAAACCAATAATTATTCAAGGTTCTGCTGGGTCAGGAAAGACTACGGTAGCATTACATAGATTAGCCTACCTAGTGTATACCTATGGAGATGAAATGAATAATAGGAACATACTAGTAGTTGCACCAAACCAGTTATTTTTAGACTATATATCAGATATATTACCAAACTTAGGAGTTAGTAATGTAAAACAGTCAACCTTTGAAGAACTTTGCAGTACAAGTTTAAACATTAAATATAAAATAATAACTAAGGATAAAAAGCTTGCACATATAATGGAATGTAAGGATGAGGAAAAAATTAAATACATTACTGCATCTAGCAAAATAAAAGGGACAATGACTTATAAGACTATTATGGATAGGTTTATTAAATATTTAGAAAGAAAAAGTTCTGAAGTAGAAGATATATTAGTTGATGAATACATTTTATTTTCAGCAAAGGAAATAAAAAGACTATACATAAAGGATTTAGAAAATTTACCTATTAACAAGAGAAAGGATGAAATAAATAAATATTTTAAAGGTAAGTTAAAAAGCCGAATAGAAGAAATTAAAGAAAAGATAGAAAATGTATACTTTTTTAAGATAAAAGATATTAAGGATAGGAAAGCCATATCAGAGGAAGATAAGAGAAAAGAAATAATAAAAACCTATGATGAACGAGATAAGCTTATAGGCGAATTAAAAACTAAAGGTAGTAAGGCATTAAAAGAGTTCTTTGGTAATTGGAAGAAGATAAGTGTAGTGGATAGCTATATAAATCTATATAACGATGAAGAAGCATTTTCGTATGTAACAGATAATTGCTTACCTAAAAAATTAGCTGATTATATGAGAGATGAAATAAATAATAATATTGCCACTAAAAATATAGACTGCGATGATTTAACGGCGTTGACATACTTACAATTGAAGTTAGAAGGGGTCGTGGGAGAGAGCTATATTCATACTGTCATTGATGAAGCGCAAGATTATAGCCTTATGCAGTTTAGTGTATTGAAGGAGATATCAAAGAATAACTCCATGACTATAGTAGGGGATTTAGGACAAGGAATCTATAATTATAAAGGAATTAACTCATGGGAAAGCTTAATAGAAAAGGTATTTAGAGAAGATGCCACTTATATAACCTTATCCCAAAGTTATAGGTCTACAGTAGAAATAATAGAGTTTGCAAACAGGGTATTAGAAAAGCAAGAGTTAAATATAAATCCAGCTCTTCCTATATTAAGACATGGAGATGAACCTAGGGTTATTAATGCTAAAGAAGATGAAGAAATAAGAGTTATTGATGCTTTATTAGAAGAAATATATAGTAAGAATAAAAAAACTGTAGCCATAATTTGCAAAACCTATACGGAGTGTAAGGAACTACATAAACGGCTTAAGAAGGAGTCAAAATATAAATGGGAACTGATAGAAGAGAGTCAAAGTAAATTAGATATAGATAAGTTAATTATACCTAGCTATATGACCAAGGGGTTAGAGTTTGATGCAACTATTGTTTATAATTGTAATGAAGATATGTATAGCAATGAAGCCTTAGATAAAAAGTTACTATATGTGGCATTAACTAGAGCATTACATCTTCAATATGTAATGTATAAAGAATCACTTTCTTCTTTACTTGTATAGGTATAAGCCTAGTTGCAATAAGGAATAATAGGTTATAGTTTAAAATAGAAGTTATTGTACTATAATTTTAAAGATAATAGAAAAAAAGTGCAAATTATGATATATTTAAGGTTGTGTAAGTCAAAATAATTAGATAATTTATTGATAATACGAATTATGTTTCGATAATGAAGGTATATGAATGCCATTATATTATTAAATTATTTGATAATAACCTAAATAAAATATAATAAGAGGAAGTGATTATTATGGGAGAAAATATAGGAAATACATCTTCAAATTTTATTAAAAGAATAGTGGTGGATGACTTACAGAGCAAGAAACATGACAATATAATTACTCGTTTTCCACCAGAACCAAATGGATATTTACATATAGGACATGCAAAATCTATAGTTTTAAACTTTGAGTTAGCAGATGAGTTTAATGGAAAGACTAACTTAAGATTTGACGATACAAATCCTACTAAAGAAGATACTGAATATGTTGAATCTATAAAAGAAGATATAAAATGGCTTGGATTTAACTGGGATGATTTATACTTTGCATCAGATTATTTTGAGAAAATGTATAATAGGGCAGTACTCTTAATTAAAAAAGGATTAGCCTTTGTATGTGATTTAACTCCTGATGAAATAAGAGAATATAGAGGAAGCTTAAAGGAGCCAGGAAAAGAAAGTCCTTATAGAAATAGAACTGTTGAAGAAAACTTAGAATTGTTTGATCGTATGAGAAAAGGTGAATTTAAGGATGGTGAGAAGGTTTTAAGAGCTAAAATTGATATGAGCTCTCCTAATATAAATATGAGGGATCCTATAATCTATCGTATATCTCATACAGCACATCATAACACAGGAGATAAATGGTGTGTATATCCAATGTATGATTTTGCACATCCCCTAGAAGATGCTATAGAAGGCATAACTCACTCAATCTGTACTTTAGAATTTGAGGATCATAGACCACTTTATGATTGGGTAGTAGAAGCGTGTGAAATGGAAAGTACTCCAAGACAAATAGAATTTGCAAGACTAAATATTACTAATACAGTAATGAGTAAAAGAAAACTTAAAGCTTTAGTAGATGAAGGTATTGCTGATGGATGGGATGATCCAAGAATGCCAACTATAGCTGGATTAAGAAGACGTGGTTATACTCCTGAGTCTATAAGAAACTTCTGCAGAGAAATAGGGGTAGCAAAAAATGATAGTACTGTAGATGAACAGTTATTAGAACATTTTATTAGAGAAGATTTAAGCACTAAAGCACCAAGAACCATGGGAGTTATCAGGCCTTTAAAGGTGGTTATAACTAACTACCCTGAGGGCGAAGTTGAAATGTTAGAGATTGAAAATAATCAAGATGACCCATCCATGGGGAAAAGAATGGTACAATTCTCTAGAGAAATATATATTGAAGAAGAAGATTTTATGGAAGAACCACCTAAAAAGTACTTTAGATTATTCCCAGGAAATGAAGTTAGACTTAAGGGAGCATACTTTATAAAGTGTAATGATTTTATAAAAGATGAATCTGGAAAAGTTGTTGAGATTCATTGTACTTATGACAAGGAAACTAAGAGTGGAACAGGATTTACAGGTAGAAAAGTTAAGGGAACAATACATTGGGTAGACGCTAGCTCTGCTATACCAGCAGAATTTAGACTATATGAACCTTTAATAAAAGATGAAGAAATTGATGAAAACAAAACTTTCCTAGAATGTGTTAATCCAAATTCCTTAGAAGTATTACAGGGTTATGTTGAAGATAATATGAGGGGCGTAAAACCAGGTGAAAGCTTCCAATTCTTTAGACATGGATATTTTAATGTGGATTCTAAATATTCTACAGAGAATAAACCTGTATTTAACAGAATAGTATCTTTAAAAAGTTCTTTTAAAATAAAATAAAAACACTACCTCTTAATTTTAAAATTAAGAGGTAGTATTTTTTATAAAGTCTAATGTTAATTTCATAAGCTGTTTATATATGAATTATATGTTACTTTTTAGGAGTTAATATAAACTTTAAGAGTATAAGGGCGTTAATAATAATATATGGACAAGTATAAAAACTGTATATAAGAATAAAGGAGGAAGTATGAAAAAGATATTAACTGGTTTACTAGGCATGTTTTTAGTATTTGCTGTTATGAACACAACTGCTTTTGCAGATACTAAAGAAATGAGAGGCGCATGGATTAGCACTGTTTGGAACCTTGATTGGCCAACTGTTGGTGCTAGAAATAATCAGGCTCAACAAAAGCAAGAGTTTGTAACACTATTGGACAAGCTGCAAGCAACAGGGTTAAATAGTGTTATAGTACAAGTAAGACCTAAGGGAGATGCTTTGTATAGTTCTAGTCTTAATCCTTGGTCTGACATACTTACTGGAACTCAAGGCAAGAACCCAGGATATGACCCATTAGCATTTATGATTGAAGAAACTCATAAAAGAGGAATGGAGTTTCATGCTTGGTTTAATCCCTATAGAATAACAACTTCTGGTACAGACGTAAATGCATTAGCATCAAATAATATGGCTAGGAAGAACCCTAGTTGGGCCATAGCTTACAATAATGCATTATATTATGATCCAGGCAATCCAGAGGTAGTAAATTATTTAGTGGAAACTGTAGCTGAAGTGGTGAAAAATTACAAGGTAGATGGAATTCATTTTGATGATTATTTCTATCCAAGTAAATCTTTTAATGATGGTACTAGCTACAATAAGTATGGGAATGGAATTAATAAAGATGACTGGAGACGTGCTAATGTCAACACATTAATTCAGAAGGTCTATACTAAAATTAATAGTATAAACTCATCAGTATCCTTTGGAGTAAGTCCAAGAGGAATATGGAAAAATGCAACGACTGATCCAGCTGGTTCAGCTACAAAAGGTGGACAAAGCTATTATGATATATATTGTGATTCTGTAGCCTGGATAAAGAATGGATGGGTTGATTATATAAATCCACAGATATATTGGACATTTGAAAATAGCGTTGCTCCCTATGGAGTTCTTGTAGATTGGTGGGCAAAGCAAGTTAAAGGAACTAATGTTAAGCTTTATATTGGACATGATGTTTCTAAAACTGAGGTAGCGAGTCAGATAGAAACACAGGTGAATTATAGTAGAGGTAATTCAGAAGTAGATGGAAATATATTTTTTAGAGCAAAATTTATATGTGAAAATAGTACACTTCAATCAAAATTAAGACAGTTAAATAAATTTACACATAAACAACTTAAGGGAATAAATAGATATGAAACATCAGTAAAGGTAAGTAAAGAAGGTTGGAGTAGCTCAAATACTGTATTATTAGTAAATGGTTATGCAAATGCTGATGGTCTTGTAGCAACTCCATTGGCATCGGCTTATGGAGCTCCAATAATTTTATCAGAGAAGAATTCATTACCAAGTGAAACTAAGGCAGAAATAAAGAGATTAAATCCATCTAAAGTAATACTTATAGGTGGGAAAACAGTTCTTTCAGATAGTTTGAAAAAACAATTACAAGAAATCAAACCTAATTTGGAGATTGAGAGAATAGGCGGTGCCACTAGATTTGATACTTCACTTTTAGTAGCTAAAAAACTAGATACCATAGTAGACGTGAATAAATCTTATGTATGCTATGGGTTAGGAGAAGCAGATGCCTTATCTATAGCAGCAAAGGCTGGAGAGGATAAGTCTCCTATAATTTTAGCTGAAAAAAATGCTATACCTAAGAGTACTATAGATTGGCTAAGAGTTGAAAGTCTTCAAACTGCATACTTTATTGGAGGAACAACTAATATAACTAAAGCTGTAATATCACAAATGAATTCCATAACATCTTCAGATGTAAGTGGAAATAGAGTTGCAGGTAATAATAGATATGATACAAATGCAGCTGTGATTAAAAAGTTTTATACTAACTCAGTTCAATCTGGTATTAGTGTTACTAAGGGATTAGTATTAGCAGATGCATTAACATCTGGTCCATTAGCAGCAAAATTAAAGACACCTATAGTGCTTGTAGACACTGAACTAAGTAACAATCAAAAACAGGTTTTAAGTACAAAACAAACATCCTTAGTATACGAGATAGGAGGAGGCATAAATCCTTCTGCAGTGCAAGATGTTATAAATAGAGTAAGGTAATTTAAAATATTATTCAAATTAAATAAACTCAGTTAATGTAATGATAATTACGTTAACTGAGTTTTTTAATCTATGATATTATTATATGTTTATGTTAGAGTCTATGTCAGAAAATTCTACCATGAGTTTCTCGCTATTATTAGTAATATTTTGTGATATATGATTTTCCACATCTAAAGTGGCCCTATCAACTTCCTTTATAGGAAGTGTAAATATAAATTCACAACCTTTGTTTGGTTCACTTTTAAGGATAATGGAACCATCTAAAAGCTCTACTAGAGATTTTACTAAAGAGAGACCTATACCGCTACCCTCTTTACTTTTAGATTTTTCATTTTTAACTTGAGTAAATCTTTCAAAGATGCTTCTTTGCTTATCTTTAGGAATTCCAATTCCAGTATCCTTTACTGAAACAGATATGGATTGTTTTAAACATTTTAAAGTTACGTATATACATCCTCCTTTAGGGGTAAATTTAATAGCATTTGAAAGAAGGTTTAATATAATTCTATCTAGTTTTTCAGAATCTAGTGGCATATAAACCTCTTCTTCGTTAGTATCAAATACTATAGAAATTCCTCTAGCAGATGCATATTCAAGTACAGACATAGTGATATCTTCTACTACTTCTACTATATTTTTAACTTCAAATTCTACATGATAAAACCCAGAATCAATTTTCGTCATATCAATTAGATTATTTATAAGCTTAAGTAGTCGGAATCCATTTTGACGTATATATATTAGTTTAACTTCATCATCTTTATTAGCAAAAGTAAGTTTGCCATTATCTTTATATATATCTAAAAGTTGTAGCCCAGATAGTATAACATTAAGCAAAGTACGTATTTCATGAGAAAAGTTAGCTAAAAATTCAGTTTTAATTTTATCACTTATCAGAAGTTCATCATATCTTTTCTTTGCAACAATCATATTTTTTGCATTATTTGTTTTTTGGATTGTTTGAATAGCTAACATTATCATACATACTAGCAAAATTAGAAGTAAAAGAAATACTATACCTAGAGATACGCCTTTATTTATCCAACTATCATTTATAAATACAACATTCTCGGGAAGAGAAGAACGAGAAATATTATTTGTTGTTACTTCTGAAGCATCAAATAACAAGGTACTACCAGGATCATATATACTTGGGATATCCTTTGGTTTTGTACCATTTAGTACACGAATAGCAGTTTCATAAATGATTTTACTGTGATTTTTTGCATATAATATATGTCCACCGATAGCTCCATTTCCAACATAAGTTTCTTTAAAAGTATATAATTGACCATGGGAATAATTTTTTATAATATGTGTTGTATTCTTAGGTGAAATTATAATGTTAGAAGTATCTTTAAAATTACCAACAATTATTGAAGGTGTATTGCTAGGGTATTGAGATAATTTATAGCATAAATCATCAATATAATCACTTTTTATAAAGTTAAATCTTAACACATTAGTATAATAGGGAATAGTATCTCTTACTTGGTTTTCTATATACTTAGATTCTATAGTATTATCCAATAAAATATTTATTTCAGAAGTATTTGGATTTGTATGTAAAATCAAATCAACTAGGGTGCGTACATTAACTGGTTCCATTACTCCAGTAAAGTTATTAAATGGATAGGAAGACAGCTTGCTAACATCATTAATACCACCATATACCACAGGTACATTTTTAAACATGGAAGTATTGTAATAATTTCCTACAAAATTTAAAGATTCATCATCAAGAGTAAGAATTAAATCAAATTTAGTGTTTTCATATTTTAATGACCATAGGTCAGCTTGTTTATCTAAATAGGAGTTGTCATCATTTGTTATAGATAGGAATTCTGTTCGTGTATGAATATTTAAGTCGCTTGAAGTTAGTGAAGTTTTGAGATTATCTAGGAGATAAGATTCCCAGAGTTCATTTTCACTTTGAGAAGATAAAATTAATACTTCTTTATACTTTAAAAGGGATTGATCAGTATCACTTGATGGCTCAGCAAAAACTGTTATAGAGTTAAAGGACATAACTATGCCTAAAGCTAAATTCAATAACACATATATAAATTTATTTCTTTGACAGGAGAGTACATATTTATCATTCATACAAATCACCTAACATATCTATACTTGATTTTAAAATATATTTAATTGACTTGGAATAAAGTATTTGAGCATGTATCCCAAGAAAGTATATATATCGACATAATAATTATATCATGAAAATTAGATAGATAATAGAATATTTTTAACATTGTATTAATTATTAATATATTTATTATTATCTTAGAGAATATAATAAATACATTTCCATAAAATAATACTATTAAAATTGTGGTGGGAGTATATATGAGTAGTGACTGTGGTGTTAAATGTAGTAAATACGTAGATTACGATAAAATATTAAAATTTAATTATGAAAATCTAAAACTTAATGGGAATACGAAATTAGATTATATTAATATTAATTTAGAGGATGTATGTTATAGTAACTGTGAATTTAAAAACATGAATTTTGAAAATAACTGCTTTTCAAATGTTATATTTATTAATTGTAAGTTCATAAATTGTAGATTTATTAGAGGAAAGATAAATTTAAGAAATTTTTTGGAGTTTAATAATTGTATTTTAGACAAAATATATATTAATAGTTGTAATTTTTCATCTTTATATATAAAGGAATGTTCATTATATAAGGTTGATTTTAAGAATAGCTTTATGAAAGGTTGCAATTTTGTAAAAAATAGTTATGATGAGGTTAGATTTATAGATGATTGTAATTTGATGGACTGCATAATAAAAGATATGGAAGGAACCATGGATATAAAGTTTATTAATGAGAAATCATATACTAAGCTTAATTATGGTTCTTATATAGGAAAATTCAACTATAAGGATATGAAAAAAAATAATACCTGTAGAAATAATAAAGAATCATGCAATTGCATATGTAATTGTAATTATCTAAATATTAGTTTTAGTTACATGGATTTTGGAGAACAATATTTAAGAAATCATGTAGGTGGAAGATATGGTAGGTGTTTTTACCAAAGTAAATTAGCTTTTCATAGGACGCTTAAAGGTAGAAAGAAATTTTATTCTTCTGTGGCCAATATAGTATGTGGTTATGGTGAAAAGCCTTATAGAAGTTTTATGTTATCTTTAATTATAATATTGATATTTGCTTTATTATACATGATTACTGGTATAAACTGCTCCAGCGGAGTAATTGGAATTAGTGGATTAGCAGGTGATTTTTCTGTTAAAATGCTATTTAAAAATATAATTTATTGTATTCACTTTAGTTTAGTTACATTTTCTACAGTAGGATATGGTGATTTATTGCCATATAATATGATTGGGGTTATACTAAGCAGTATAGAAATACTTATAGGAATTATAATGATAGGAATTTTGACATCTACTTTAGTTAGAAAGATGACAAGATAAACAGATTTACAATTATTAAATAAGCATATACATAAAATATAAAGTAAGGTAAATTTTATGGGAGGTCACTTTTAAGCGTCCTCCCATGTTTTATTGTTATATAAAACCTTCTATATGTTCTGCTCTTTCAAAGGAATTTTCTATGATTTCATCTGGATATCCAATATATTTTAAAAGTTTTATTGCATTTTTTGTTTGAGATACTCCTTGTTTCAGTTTGTAGTCAAAGGAAAGTCCTTCGCTACTATTTACATCTTCACTGAAATAAAAGAAATCATAGTAATCTTTAAGAATATCAGCTAGTTCCCTATCATGGGTAGCAACTATAGAAATTGCTTTTTTAGAGTTAATATATTTTAGAATTTCAGCGGAAGAAGCAATTCTTTCTACAGGGTTTGTACCTCTAAAAATTTCATCTATGGCACAGAAAATAGGAAGAGGTTTTTCAGTAGCTTTTATAATTCTAAGGATGGATTCAGCCTCTGCCATGTAATAACTTTTTCCTGTATTTACATCATCGCTTGGACTAATTGAAGATACAACATTGAAAAAGCTAGCTTCGTAATTTTCAGCTAGTACAAAATTGAAACTTTGTGCAAATACTATGTTAATTCCTAGCATCCTTAAGAAAGTTGATTTTCCAGACATATTTGTACCCGTAAGAATGATACCATGTTTATTAATATTAATGGAATTTGCAACAGGATTCTTAACAAGGGGATGAATTCCATCAGAAATGTTTAACTTTAGTTCCTGATAAAAATTCGGCTTAGTATATGGTGTATCAAGTCCACTTTGGTAGCTTGCTACAGATGCTAAAGCTTCGATTTCTCCAATTATGTAATATAAGTCTAAGAGGTAATTCTTTTTCTCCTTAAGTTCACTACTAAGTTTATAGTAAGCGGCTTCTTCTAATAAAAGTGGTACAGAGATGAATTCAAAGAAACCTTCAAACATGGTGGTAAATCCAACAAGTCTAGTTCCCCTATCTATAGATTTTATATTGTTTAGGATATTGGTTATTTGCAATTTATAGTCCTTAAGTTCGGAAATATTAAGATTTTTCAACTTTTTTGCAGCAACAATTATTTTTCGTAGGTATAATAATCCTTTATCTTTAATATTTTTAGCTTCAGCCATATTTATAAATGCATTAACCCATAAAATTATAGCAAAACCAAACATATACTTAGGATTTTTAGTAATTATAGATATAAGTATTATTAATATAGGTAAAAATTTACCTAAGAAAGTATATAGGTAATATTTACTTTTATTAACTTTAAGATATGTTTCTAGCATTTCTATAAAACAGTCTTTATTATCGAATCCCATATTAAAAAAATGCATTTGAACCTGGCATTTTTTATCTTCATTATCCTTAAAAAAGCTAATTATATTATTTCTTCTGTTAAGTTCTTTTTCATCTATAATAATATTCCTTATCATAGAATATAAAGCAGATTCTCCTGCGCTACTATAGGTTCTATCGAATTTTTCATAAACTCTATTCATATCTAGATCATTGAAACTTTGTTCATCTAGAAAATATTCAGTTTTAGGCCTTATATCAAATAACCGTCTAATAGACTTGAAGTTACGTACCCTTTCATTATCTCGTTTAGAATCTTCTTTAATATAGTTAAGTTTGACTTTAGACAATATATCACTTCCAATACATGTTATTATTTAACATTATAACGTATTATTACATTTTAGTCTAACAAGTAGGGATTACCTACTATTTTTTTAGGAAGAATATGAGAGTTTATGATATAATATGAGGTATATTATAAATGTAGTAAAAGAAGATATATTAATTATATATTTTAGTGGAATAGACTGTGAATGGAGGTGATTTTATGGATAACAAACAGGCTTTAAGTAAATTTAAAGAGGATAAGAAGCATAGATTTTTTATAATCAATGGCAAAGAAGGTATAGGGAAAACTAGAGCAGCTTTATCAAGAGCTATATTTTTACAAGACAATTATTGCATTAGAGAAAATGAAAATATATTGTTTATATCTAATGAGATTTTAGAGGATACTTTAGAAGAGGTAAAGCAAGATGTAAATAGAAATAATACGTTCTTTGCATATTTAAATAATAATGTTGAAATCTGCAGTAAAAAGCAATTAATAAATAAGTGTTTCCAGTATATAACATCACGCAACCCTTTGAAAGGTAAAAGGGTTTGCAATAAGGATGTGACAAAGGCTTTTATTTTAGAAGGAATTGGAGAATTGCGACAGAAGGAAAGAAGAATAAATAAAATTATATTAACAAAAAATATAGATTTTTTATTCGATGAAATTTTCTATATAAAACATTTGAATATAAGCTCTCTTGAAGAATATCAAAATTTAAACAGGAAAAAAAGAGGGTTTTCATTACGGAAGAATTCTAATAGTAGAGAAGCTATTTATAAATTATATTTATGGTATTGTAACTACATGGATGAAAATGGACTAATTGATTATATAGATGAGTTTAAAATTGTTTATGATAATATAGATAAGCTTAAAGATTTAAAGTATGCACATATAATAATAGATAATGTAGAACAGTTAACTATTGAAGAAGTAAAATTTATTCGTGGACTTTTAAAAGATTTTACTTATAGTAACTTTATTTTGGTGAAAAATATTAATCCTATTAACACACCAAAACCTTGGCTTCAATACTTTAAACGGAACAAGGATGTTACTATTTTTGATAGTAATAAATATAAGGTTATTAATTGTAGTAAAGTATCAAAGAAAAATGTGGCTAAAAAAGTTATAGAACAAACTATCGAAGACCCAATTAATAAAGAATTGAAGGAAGATGAAATGGTTAAAAACAATGAATATATTGAAACCTATAAATATGTAGATTTAAAACATAATATATCCCATGATTTTGCCATAGATACTAGTAGTTATAATGAAGTTATTTTAAACCCTAACACTACTAGTGAGGTAATCGGAGATAAGGAAATAAATAAAGTTCCAGTGTACAATGAGATTGCTGCGGGGCAACCTATTTCTATTAATGATGAAATGGAAGGGCAATTTAATGTTCCTATATATTGGCTTAAAGGTGTACAACAACCTTTTATATTAAAGGTTAAAGGGGATAGTATGATTAATGCTAATATTGAAGATGGTGATTATATAGTTATAAATAAGCAAACTATGGCAAATCATAATGAGATAGTTGCTGTAAGTATAGATGGAGAAGCTACCCTTAAGAGGCTATGGTTAAAAGGAAATAAGGCAGTATTAATGCCAGAAAATGATAAATACTATCCTATAGAGATTAAAGAGGATAATGCATATATTATTGGGAAGGCTGTAGGGTTAATTAAGTCTACTAGCTAACACCTATGTAAGTCTTAAAATAGCAACAAATTTTTTATAAATACAGGTAGAGTAAATAATTTATTTAAGTTTACTCTACCTTTTTATTTTATAGTCTCAATAATGCTTATAAAATAAAGATCAATAGAATGTCTATAAAGCCACCTATAGCTATAGAAATCCAATTTAAGAAAAGATGGAAATTTATATTATTAAGGGTATTAAAAATGTTATCTTTTGTAAAAGATTTATTGTCCATATATTTAGAATATATTTCATTTAAAATGTAATAGGACATACCTAAAGATTTACTGTTTATAGCTGATGTAATAGACATTAATAACATGATTAAGCCTTCTACAAATATAATATCTTTAAAGAAAAAGTTAGTTAGTGGTGTAAATATCCCTGCTATAGCTAAAGTTAGAATACTCCACAACACACCACAGATAAATAGCTTTAAAGTGATTTTTACTGATGCATTTTTCATGAAATTCACCTCGCTTGAAAATGAATTCTTATTGAATTATAAGAGTTTAATATAATATATGATTAAAAAGCCATTTAGGTAATGGAAATAAGAAAAATGTAAACCATAGAAACTTACTAAGCCATAGTGTATAATTATCTGTGAAGTTTGGTTTAATCTGATTATGAGAGGGAGAGATTTTATGTTAAGTAGAGTGAGATTAAATTTAGAAGCAGTAGAAGCAATGCTTTATTATTGGCAAGCAGCATCTGAAAAGGATAACATTTCAGAATCATTTTTCTATGATGTAGCAAAGATGCCAGGATTAATCGTTGCCTATGATGATGAATTTAATGGAGAATCTGTAAGACGTGCTTTAAGCGCAATAAAAAATAGAGAACCTTTTGATGGAACTAAAAAAGAAAAGAAGTTCTGGAATAACAATATGTGGATGATGGAAGACTTAGAATTTACACATGCAATGGCAGCACCACTAAAAGTATTAAATTTAGATTCATTAGCAAGTGAATTTGAGAAGGTAGAAAATAAACATAATTATGATGAAGTAGAAGTTATTTTCTCACCATTACATTCTGATGAATATATAATTTCAGGAAATAAGTTAGTTATAAATTTCTTTAGAATAAAGATTGATTTAATGGATGGTAAAGCAACTATTGGAGATATAGAAATAATAGAATATATTAAAGAAAAGATTAAGGAAGTATTACAATAGTGAGAGTACTGTAAAATAATTAAAGAAAGGGTATTGTAAGATGACCTAAATAAGGCATAAACAATACTCTTTTTTAACTATATTTTTACATAATGCATGTCTCATACTTTTAATAATCTTTTACCTGTAGTATTATAGTTATAGGATATATGAAGAAATATCTAAAAACTAAGTAGTGTGGTGTAATGAAGTATGGACAAAACTAATTTTAGTATAGGATTTTTTGATTCAGGGGTTGGAGGTATTAGTGTCCTAAAGGAAGCAGTGAAGCTATTACCTAAAGAAAATTACATATATATAGGAGATTCTTTAAATGCACCCTATGGAGTGAAAACACCAGAGGAAGTTAGAAAGTTAACCTTTAATATGGTAGATAAGCTTATTGCTATGAATGTGAAAGCTATAGTAGTGGCATGCAATACTGCTACTAGTATCGCAATCGATGAATTAAGAAGGAGTTATAAAGAAATCCCCATAATTGGAATAGAGCCAGCTTTAAAGCCGGCAGTAGAGAATTATGGTAACGGAATAATAGTAATAATGGCTACACCAATGACTTTATCTGAGAATAAATTTAGTAAACTAAGAGAAAGATATAATAAGGCTTCTGATATTATTTCAATGCCATGTGATGGTTTGGTAGAAATTATTGAAGGTGGAAATATTAAGGGTGAAGTTGTAGAGGGGTATTTAAGAAATAGGTTTAAAGATGTACCTAAAGAGAGAGTGTCCTCTGTGGTTCTTGGATGTACTCATTATCCATTTATTAAAGAAGCATTAGTGAATGTTATAAATGATGATGTTGCTATTATAGATGGTAGTTTAGGAACAGTAAAACAATTGAAGCGTAAGTTAGATCAAAAAGGTTTATTAAATACTAATAATGAACAAGGCACTGTTAAAATATATAATTCTAAGGATGATAAAAGCTTAATAGAATTGTCATATAAGTTGCTTGATGTAGATAAAAACAGCAAATAACTCTGTTTATCATCAGTATAATAAATTACATAAAAATAATTAAAGAATAAATAATATAAAGAAAGAAAAGAGGAAGATATATGAATCCAATAGTAACTTTTGAAATGGAAAACGGAAAAATAATGAAGGCGGAATTATATCCTGAAATAGCTCCCAATACAGTAAAAAACTTTGTAGACTTAGCTTATAAGGGATTTTATGATGAATTAATTTTCCATAGAGTAATACCAGGTTTTATGATTCAGGGGGGTTGTCCAGAAAAATCAGGAATGGGCGGTCCGGGATATTCAATTAAAGGAGAATTTAGTGGAAATGGATTTAAAAATGATTTAAAACATACTAAGGGTGTTTTATCAATGGCTAGAGCTCAACATCCGGATTCAGCAGGTTCTCAGTTTTTTATAATGGTTGCAGATTCACCACATCTAGATGGAAGTTATGCTGCCTTTGGTAAATTAATAGAAGGTCAAGATGTAGCAGATGAAATAGTAAGCTCTCAAACAGATAGAAGAGATAGACCATATGAAGATCAAGTTATAAAATCTGTAACTGTAGAAACTTTTGATGTAAACTACGGAGAACCAGAAAAATTATAATGGAAGGTATTTAATATGAATATACTTAAAGATAGATTAATTATAGCTTATGGGCTTAATGATGAAGAGATAGAAAAATTAAATATAAGATTTAAAGATATATGTATAAAACCATGTGTATCAATAAATGAAAATATGGGAGAATATACTTTAGAGCATATATTAAAAGAAGAGAGTTTATCAGATAGTGATACTAAACTACCTGAAGAAAAAGTTATCATATTTAATGGATTTTTAGGGGTTTATCTTCAACAAGCTGTTAAAAAGGTTAGAGAAGTTTTAGGTGCAAAGCCAATATTAGCGTCTACTACACCCAATTCTATTAAAATGACTCTTCATGAATTGATAGATCATTTAGTAAAAGAAAGACAATATTATCAAAAATAATTTTTAAGTCTAATAATTTAGAAATCCTCTAGGACTAGAGGATTTCTATTTAGATTAAGGAGATACAGGGAGGATAATTAAGAATGAGTACTGTTGGAGAAAGAATTAAACAAGGAAGAAATACTAAGGGAATGACTCAAAAGCAACTTGCTAAGAAGCTTGGAGTATCAGAAAACTATATAAATGACGTTGAGAATGGAAGAAAAGTTGTAGAAGAAAAGTTTATAGAAAGAGTAGGTAAGGTTTTAGGTGGAGATCTTGCAGAAATGACTACGCTGTTTGATAATATAGCTTATGAAGAAAGAAAATCTTCAGAAAGTAATTTAAAGACACATAATGTAGCGAAGGGTAATAAAGTAAAAGAAACTATAAATGAAGTATGGAATGATGCATTTAGTTCAGTTCTTAAGTCTGTAGGAATTTATAACTATGATTTAAACAAGCCTATAGGAAAAAAAGAGTTACCTGTTATATCAAATAAAATAGAAGGATATGCTCAGGATAAGGTGCTATATATCAAAATTGAAAATGATGATTTATTAGGATTTAGAATTTGTCAAGGAGATTTAGCATTTGCTAACCTAACTTCTGAAATAGAAAATAATAAGATATATCTCATGGATGTAAATGGAGAAAGAGTGATAAGACAGTTAAAGAAGCTAGATAGTAATAAGGTTTTAATAATAAGTAATAAAAATATGGTTCGTACAGAAACAGCTCATCCTAAAGAGGTAAAGGTTATTGCAAAGTTAAATAGATTAGAAGTTCAACTATAATCAATTTAATAACATTTTTAATATACATTCATACTATAACTATATAAGAATTTGGAGGTATGGGTGTGCAAAAGGCTGATGGATTATTAAATTTACTTATAAATGTACCAGAGAGTATAAGAAATGAAATTATATATGGATATGGAATTGGAAATGTTGAAGAAACTAACATTGAATTAATTATACTTTATAGTGGGACACCAGAGGTAATGGAAGAGAAAATAAATGCTATTGGAGGTACCTTTGAAGATTTAGATTTTGGTTATGGAATTATAACTATACCAAGAGGAGATATTGAAAAGCTAATAGGAATAAGAGAAATCAACTATATAGAGTTACCTAAAAATTTATTTTTATCCTTTGAACCTAGTAATAGAGCTTCATGTATAACAGAAGTAAATACCAATTATGGATTAGAGGGAGAAGGGGTACTTATAGGATTCATAGATTCTGGAATAGATTATGTAAATCAATCATTTAGACTTGATAATGGAGATACAAGGATTGACTTTATTTATGATTTATATGAAAATAGAAGGATTTATACAAGAGAAGAGATAAATGCAGCTTTAAGAAGTCCAGATCCATATTCAGTAGTACCACATTTTGATAGGGCAGGTCATGGGACGCATGTAGCGGGGATAGCTTGTGCTGGAGGAAATATACCAAGGAGGTTTTATGGGGTAGCTCCTAAAAGTTCTATAGCCATGGTTAAAATGACAAGAGAGATAGGAGGTCAGGGAGCAAAAAGTACTCAGTTAATGAGAGGGATTAAATTCTTAATTGATAAAGCTTATGAATTAAATAAGCCCCTTGTTATAAACATAAGTTTTAGCACGAATGATGGAGCACATACTGGAAATAGTTTGTTAGAGCAATATATAGGTATAGTTTCTACAGTGCAAAGAGTTAACATAGTTGTAGCAGCAGGAAATGAAGGGGATAGAGCACACCATGTTGGTGGTGAATTAGTTAAATCACAAGAAATACGATTTAATGTTGGAATAGATGAGAGAGTATTAATAATACAGTTATTTAAGTCATTTTTAAAGGATATTAACTTAAATCTTATATCACCAAGTGGAACTAGTAGTGGTGAATTAAGATTAACCAATGCATTAAATCAAGGAAGAATAGGTAATACTGAGTATTTTGTTTTCAATACAGGGCCAACACCTTTTAGTATAGATGGCGAAATAATAATTCTACTTTCAGGAGTAGGAGAAGAAACCATAGCTAGTGGAATATGGACTATGGACATGACTACCAATGAAAATGTTCTAGGAAGTTATGACATGTGGTTACCTATTGCAGAGGGATTAAATATTGCTACAAGATTCTTAGGACCTAGTACTGCTAATACAGTAGGTATACCGGGAACTGTACCAGATGTAATAACCGTGGGTAGTTATAACTTTATAAACTCTACTATATCACCTTTCTCAGGAAGAGGAAATGCTGAACTAAATCCTATAAAACCTGATTTAGTAGCACCTGGAGAAAATATAGAATCATCTACTCCAGGAGGTGGGTTTGAGCCACGTTCAGGAACATCAATGGCTACACCTCAGGTGGCAGGGGCATGTGGACTTTTAATGGAATTTGGAATTGTAAAAGGAAATGATCCTTATTTGTATGGAGAAAGAGTAAAATACTTTTTATTAAAGGGAGCCAATAGAAGTAGGATAGATGTACAGTATCCTAATAATAGTTGGGGATATGGTACCTTGTGTCTTGCAGGAGCCCTTAGGGTATGGAATAACGAAGTAGCTTCAAGGTAGGATTAATTAGAATTTTCTTATAAATAATATGTAACTTTTCTATGAGGGTAATCATAATATATATATTGAAGTATTATTTTAAGGAGAAATTTATGGCAGATATAGGCAGATTGCAGGTTCAAGTGTATAGAGTAAATACATCTATACCAATAAGTAATGCCAATATTACAATATCAAGAACAGATGGAGAAACTAGAGAGCAAGTTACTACCCTTACTACTAATCCAGAGGGACAAACGGAGACTATAGAATTAGAAACTCCAGAAATAGAACGGTCATTAAATCCAGATAATACCCTTATACCTTATGCTCTTTATGATGTAAATGTAACTGCAGAAGGTTTTGATGAAATAAATATAAGAGGATGCCAAGTGTTGCCACAACAAACAGCGTTACAGATATGTAATCTGATTCCTGCAAATCTTAATAGAGAGATTACAGAGGATGAAGATGTACAGGTAGTCAGGGTTATAGAAATTCCACCTAATGTTCAATTTGGTGATTTCCCACCTAAGATACCTGAGGACCCTGATAAAGCTTTGCCACCTCCACCAAGTGGTTTTGTAGTTTTGCCAGAACCAGTTGTACCAGAGTTTATAATCGTACATGCAGGGGCACCAACTAATACAGCAGCACCAAATTATACTGTTCCATATACAGACTATATAAAAAATGTAGCTAGTTGTGAAATTTATGCAACTTGGCCAGAAGAAACTATAAGAGCTAATGTATACTGTATTATTTCATTTACACTAAATAGAATATTCACAGAATGGTATAGAAGTAAGGGATATAATTTTGACGTAACAAATTCTACAGCCTATGATCAAGCTTTTGTTTACGGAAGAAACATATTTGATAACATAAGTAGGATAGTAGATGAGTTATTTGCTACCTATGTAAAAAGGTCAGGAGCTAAACAACCTTTACTTACACAATACTGTGATGGAAGAAATGTTCAGTGCCCAGGATGGCTTACCCAGTGGGGAAGTAAGGCTTTAGGGGATCAAGGATGGATTCCATATGATATATTAAGAAATTTTTATGGAAGTGATATAGTTCTTGAAAGAGCTAAAAAGGTTTCTGGAAGTCCAAGGTCTTATCCAGGGTTTACTTTGAAACAGGGGAGTAGTGGAGAACCAGTTAGAACCACTCAAACCTTTTTAAATAGAATAGCACAAAATTATCCTCTAATACCTAAAGTGGCTGTAGATGGAAGGTATGGCTCTACAACTGCCAATCAAGTAAAAGTATTTCAACAGGTATTTGGGCTTCCACAGACAGGTGAAGTAGATTATGCTACATGGTATAAGATTTCAGCTATATATACAGGCGTAACTAAAATTGCAGAATTAAGAAGTGTTCATGAGGAAGAAGTTGAATATTCATACTTTGTTCCACATTGGCCATATAAAGATGCGCCGGATTTACCTAGAATTAAATATCCTAAAAATTGAGTATACAATCTATTAATGAACTTCGAAGTTATCTCGGAGTTCATTTTTGCGTATAAAAACAACATGTAAAAAATATTTTAATAAAATATTCAAGTAAATAATTATAGAGTATAAAATGAGGTATAATTATTGTTAAGAAGAGATATACAAGGAGTTAAGGATATGGATAATATAAAGGTATTATTAGTTGATGATGAAGAGAACATTAGAAACTTGTTGGAAGCTTATTTAAAAAAGGAAGGATTTAAAACATTACATAGCTCTAATGGTAAAGAAGCTATAGAGATTATGGAGAAAGAATCAGTAAATTTAGTAGTACTAGATATAATGATGCCTGTTTTAGATGGATTTGAGACATTGAAGGTTATAAGAAATAGATGGAATATACCAGTAGTAATGCTCAGTGCAAAGGAAGAGGAAGAAGATAAGCTTTTAGCATTGGGATTTGGTGCAGATAATTATGAAACAAAGCCCTTTAGTCCAAAGGTTTTAGTAGCTAAAATTAAAGCATTAATAAAGAGGAGCTATGGAAGTAGTATAGATAAAGGTACGGGAATTGTAATAGAGAATCTTTATATAGATGAAGAAGGTCATAGAGTTATGGTAAGTGATGAAGATATTAATCTTTCACCAACAGAATTTTCTTTGCTTATATATTTCCTGAAAAATAAAAATATAGTTCTTACTAGAGAGCAAATTCTTACAAAAATATGGGGTTATGATTTTGAAGGAGATATACGTGTGGTTGATACTACCATTAAGAGACTTAGAGAGAAGCTAAAGCACATGAATAAAGTGATAGTTACAGTAAGAGGCTTTGGTTATAAGATAGAGGTTTAGTATGAATAAAATAATTAACTGCTATAAAAAAATAAAAGAAAATATAGAAAAAAGTATTACATTGAAAATGTTTGTTGTAACTACTGTAGTGTTTATAACATTTTTGACTATTACTCTTTTAAGTCAAAGAATATTGTTTGAAAAGATATATAATGATAAAAAGGAAAATGATATTAAAAGTAATGTGATAAAGTTTAGAGATACTCTAAGTAATCCAAAGGATGAAAGGGAAATAATAGAGAGTATTAAGAAGTTTGAGAATAATTATAACACATCTATAGGAGTGGTAAACACAGAAAATAATATTATAGTGACCTTTAAAACTGACTCAGAAACTATAGATAGTAAAAATACAGAAATTTTTAATTATGTTATTAAAACTATAAAGACAGATCCGGAACTATTAAACGAGATGATTAATAAAAAACAGGTAACTATTTCATTTAAGAACAGCGAGAACACTAAATATTTAGCTTCTGCACTTCTACATGAGAATAATATAATAGTAGGATTTACATCTTTACAATATGTAAAAGAAGCCATGGGGGTTATAGGGATATTTTATAAGTATTTTTACTTAGGGGCTATAGTAGTAATAGTTATATTAGCATTAATTTATTCGAAATTTATTACGAAGCCATTAAGAGAAATAAATAAAGTGGCTGTAAGAATGAGTAATTTGGATTTTAGTCAGAGATGCACTATGGTATATGAAGATGAAATTGGAAACCTTGGGGAAACATTAAATTTTTTAGGACAAAACTTGGATAGTTCTTTAAATTCATTAAAAGAAGTTAATAGAAAACTACAAAATGATATCCACAGAGAAAGAGAAATTGAGGTTATGAGAAAAGAATTTATAGCAGATGTATCTCATGAATTAAAAACCCCTATTACTTTAATAAAAGGATATGCAGAAGGTATTAAGGATGGCGTATTTTTAGAAGACAATATGAATTCATCATTAAATGTAATTATAGAAGAATCTGATAAGATGAGTAATTTAGTTAGAGATATGCTTCAAATATCATCTTTGGAAAGTGGAAAGGTAATCCTTAATAAAGAATTATTTTTTATTGATAATTTAGTGAAAAATGTTGTAAAGAAATTACATCATAGTATCGATAATAAGAATGTAAAAATAGATTTGAATCTATATGAGAAACAAATTTATGGGGATGCATTTAAGATAGAACAAGTAATAACCAATTTTCTTACCAATGCAATAAGGCATACTCCCTGTGAGGGAAGTATATTTGTTAAAATGTACCCACGGGGGAATATGACTCAGTTATCTTTTGAAAATACAGGTGAGCTTATTAATAAGGAAGAAATTGATAAGATATGGGATAAATTTTATAAGATAGATAAGTCAAGAAATAGGAAAGATAGCGGTACAGGACTTGGACTATCAATTGTTAAAAATATAGTAGATTTGCACCAAGGCAAATGTGGAGTTGAAAATACCAAAAGAGGTGTAAGATTCTATTTTGAATTGCCAAATCAGTGCTAATATACTATAGCCATAGAAAAGAGGGGTATTAATTATGAAGGGCACAGTTGTATCAATATGGCTAAATACTTGTAGAAAGCTTTATAATGATTCACAAGTAAATGAAGCTATGAACCATGCTGGATGGGAGACAAATAAGATATTTTCTCCACTAGAAGAAGTAGACGACAAAGTAATAGCTAAGTTTATATCTAAACTATCAGAAACTAGAAGTTTAACTAAAGAGAAATTATGGAATGATATAGGAAAAGACAATATACAATCCTTTGTTAATGTATATCCAGTATACTTTAAAAAGAGAAGTGCATATGAATTTTTAAAATCACTAAACGATATACATATAGCAATAACTAAGAAAATTTCAGGAGCTAAGCCTCCAGCAGTAGATATTGTTCAGACATCTAAAAGAAAAGCGGTGATGACTTATTCATCTAAAAGAAAGATGTTTGATTATTTCTTAGGTATGCTTGAAGGAACTTTTGAATATTTTAATGAACAATTAGAGTATGAAATTTTAGAAAAGTCTGGAGATGTGATGAAAGTGGAAGTGACTTTTGAAAAAGAAATAAATAGCAAAAAAAGTTATGGATTTAATAAAATCTTATCCTTTGGATTTATAAAATCATTATCAGTCAAGGCATCCATATTTACTTTTATATTAACTCTTATTGGATCAACATTAATACTTGGAGTTAAAAGTATAATTCCAGCTTTAGAAATTACAGCTGTAGCTACAGTAGTAACCTTTATAGGTACATATTTATTATTAAGACCTGTTAAAGCTATCACTGGATTAAAAGAAGATAAGGAAAGGTCATATGATGTTATTAGCACCAAGGACGAGCTTGAAGGATTATATGAAGTTATAAAATCAGGAACTAATATATCTTCAATGGATATGACAGAGTTTGATGCTAATGTTAGTGAGATGGTAGAATATCTTAATAAGGTTAAAGCTATTTCAAATGTAATGGAAGGCTCATCTAAAGAAATATCTACAGTAGTAGAACAAATGTCAGAAACTAGTGTGGATCAAGCCAACAATACAGAAAGAGTAGCATCAGGATTGAATGATAATATTAAAGCTTTAAATAACTTAGTAAATAGTGAAAATGAAAATAAACTAGCTATGGAAGATACTATAACGAAAATTACTGCTGGGTTTGATGAAATAAAGACTGTAAGTAATAATATTCAAAAGACATTAGACAAGTTCCAAGAAGTAAAAGAAACTGGAATAAAGTTAAACAATAAAGCTAGTGATATTACTAATATAGTATCAATAGTAGCTCAAATTTCCGACATGACAAATCTTTTAGCATTAAATGCTTCTATAGAAGCAGCTAGAGCTGGAGAACATGGTAGAGGTTTTGCTGTTGTTGCAGAAGAGGTAAGAAAGCTTGCAGAACAAACTAAAGATGCTGTTGAAGAAATTAATTTAAATCTTAAAGAATTTGCAGAGGATATTAAATATACTGTAGATAGCATAGATGAACAGTATGTAGCCCTTGAAAAACAAACTGATGGATTAGAAAGAATTAGAGATATAAGTGCGGGTACTACTACTGCTGTTGATAAAGTATCAGAATCAATGATTACTACAATCAATGATTTAGGTAGAGAAGTTAAAGCTATAGAAGGAATGTATGACAATGTGGAATCATTAGCAGCTATTGCAGAAGAAAATTCTGCATCATCTCAAGAAGTTAGTGCTAGTGTAAATACCTATACTGATGAAATGATTAAACTTACAGAAGCTATAGGCGAGGTTCAAAGAATTACAGAATATTTTAGAAGTACACTAGATGTATAATTAATGATGAAAGCATTCTTAAGGTAAAGTTCATGAGATTTTACCTAAGAATGCTTTTTATTTGTTTAGTTCTATTACGGTTAAAGAGCTTTATAATATTAGAGTTTTAAATCCCTTGTAGATTGAAATCTGGTACATAAACTGTTGAGTTAGAGCCAGATTCTTGGATAAAGGCATTTTTAAAGCCTAAATCTATACAGTAATCTATTAAAGAATCATAATGATTAGGGTTAAGAGGTTTATTAATTTCATCATATTCTGCTGCTTTAAACATAGGTGTATACTGATTCATTAGGCTTAAGTATACTGAATCTCCAAAGGTTTTATATATGTAATCTACTATTTTTTTTGAATCGAATAAAAGTCCAGGGAGCATTAAATGTCTTATAATAACACCTCTAATCATAATTTCTTCATCATTAAATATTGGAATACCTACTTGATCCACCATTTCCTCAATAACCTTTGATGCTATGGTGAAATAGTTAGGAGCAGAAGAATATTTTATTGCATATTTATCGTTAAAATACTTTAAATCAGGAATATACACGTCTATGTATCCTTTAAGAGCTTTAATGCTTTCTACGTTTTCATAGCCATTGGAATTATAGACTACAGGGATATTAAGTCCATTTTCTTTAGCTTTATCCAAAGCAATTATTATTTGCGGTATATAGTGAGTAGGATTAACTAAGTTTATATTATGGTATCCTTTAGCTTGTTGCTCTAAGAATATTTCACTTAATCTTTCGATAGAAACTTCCTTACCTATGTCAGACTGACTAATATCATGATTTTGGCAAAATACACATCTAAGGTTGCAATTTGAAAAGAAAACTGTACCAGAACCATTAGTGCCAGACACACAGGGCTCTTCCCACATATGACCATAGGCCTTAGCAACTTTTACTTTAGCTCCACTTTTACAAAAGCCTATCTTTGAAGAGTTTCGATTTATACCGCAATTACGAGGGCATATATTACAATTATTGAGAGCAGTCAAATCTTTCATAATTAATTATCTCCTTACATAATAAAAATAGCAAATACTATATTTATATTTCAAAGTAAATAAACACTACTAACAAAGTAGTGTTCATCTTATATAACATCAGTATAATTAAAGAGGAGCAATAAGTGAAGTAGCCTATATAAGTTTTAATTATTTTTTAACCTTATTCATTTTAAAGTAGAACCCAATGCATTGAGCTATAAATACTAAGCTAACTATTCCGAAACCGGGATATAAGAAAGTTATAAGCTGTTTAAAGCCTATTTGAGATATAGGAATGGCTATTAAAAGAATGAGTACAACACCTCTCTTATAAGGGATGTTGTATTTATTTTCAAGGGTTTTACCAACACTATATATATCTGAAACTTCCGTAGAAAACATCTCACACCAAATAATACATAAAAGAAGAATTTGCATTAAAGAGATAAACTTACTAGCTACAAAGAGTAGTGGAATTTCATATTTAAAGATTTCAGGTATATTTGCCATTAACATTGAATTAATTAAGAAAGCAAGTAGAGTAAGGACAAGAGCGCCAATGGTTAATCCAGAAATAATAAGACGTTTATTTTTAATTTCCTTAGTAATTGGTACAAGAACTCCGCTACAGGATAACATGTTAAATCCTGCATAGAGAAGTGATGATATAATCCACTGTTTATCTATAATAAGGTTTTTATATACTGGTACTTGCTTCATATAGTCTATAGATATAGTATCCTTTGAAAAGAGAAGATAAAGGACAAATATAGTAATAATTATAGTGGTAAGGCTAGGTACTATTATGGAATTAATAGCTATTAGGCCCTTAGTGTCATTTAATAAGGTAATAAGTGCTATTCCAGCCATTAGGAACACTCCAACAAGTCTTGGAATACCAAAGTGTTGATAAAGTAAAGCACCACTACCAGCAAGAATTATAGCAGCTCCTGAGATTAAAAAGAAGCTAGTAAGATAATCTGTTATTTTTCCAAAGAAACCAGGGCTTACAAGGGTTATAAAATCCGTATAAGAATTTAAGTCATATTTTAAACTTATAGACACTATAATGGAGCTTATTATTATGTAAAATACTGCACAGAGAAGAAGTCCATAAAAACTTGAAAACCCATAGGTAGAAAAAAATTGAGTTATTTCTTGACCAGAAGCAAGGCCTGCTCCTACAATGGTGCCAATAAAAACAGTGGCAGCTTGAAAAATTAATTTAAGATTCTTCAAAGTTATCCCCCCAAATTATGATAGCTTGTATATTTATATTGAAGTCCACAGAAGAATATGTGGAAAACTATTAATATGTGGAAAACTTTTTAAAGTATTGTTAGTGGATTTTGAAAGATAAAAGAGTTAAACTATAATTGAATATAGAAGCTTACTATATGGATATATTTAAAATAGATAACAGAAGAATAGGATAGGAAGATTAGAAATGATAAAAGATTTTAATGGAAAGAGATATCATAATTTAAATTATTTTTTAAGAAAAAAGTTTAATGGACAAAAAACTTTTAAAATATCATTAGATGGTGGATTTACATGTCCTAATAGAGATGGAAAATTATCAAAAGGTGGGTGTATATTCTGCTCTGAGAGTGGCTCAGGAGATTTTGCTGGAGATAGGTTATCGTCTATAACTGAGCAGTTTATTGATATAAAGGAAATGATGAATAAAAAGTGGAAAGATGGTAAGTATATAGCTTATTTCCAAGCCTATACAAATACCTATGCGCCTGTAGAAGTATTAAAGAAAAAGTATGATGAAGCATTAACACAAGAGGATGTGGTTGGACTTGCCATTGCTACAAGACCAGATTGTTTAGAAGAAGATGTGTTAGAATTATTAGAAGATTATTCAAAAAGGGTATATACTTGGGTGGAACTTGGACTTCAAACCAGCAATGATACTACAGCTACCCTTATAAATAGAGGCTATAAGTTAGAAATATTTAAAAAAGCAGTGGAAAAGCTACATAAAAGGAATATAGATGTAGTGGCACATATAATCTTTGGACTGCCAGGAGAAAGTAAAGAGGATATGTTAAAAACCGTTAAGTATATTTCTAAGCTTCCCATAAAAGGAGTTAAGATTCACCTTCTTCATGTAATGAAAAATACAAGGCTAGAAAAGCTGCTAGATGAAGGCAAGATTACATTACTAGAAATGGATGAATATATTGACCTTGTAACTAAGGCTATAACAATGTTACCACAGGATATAGTAATTCATAGACTTACAGGAGATGCTCCAAGAAATTTATTAGTAGGTCCTATGTGGAGTTTGAAAAAGTGGGAGGTCTTAAATGCCATAGATAATAAGTTAGTCACTGAAGACCTATATCAAGGAAAATATTATAAAGAAGATTAATTTAATTAAATGTATAATCAGGGGGGAATAGTACATGAATATTGATGTAGTTATATCTGCACAACATATTAAGCCAGAAAAATTTAAAGATAGGATAGTGGTTGTTATTGATGTCTTAAGAGCAACTTCAGTAATGGTTACAGCATTAAATAATGGTTGTGATAAAATAATTCCTGTAAAAGAGATAGAAGAAGCTATAGATATTGCAAGTAAAGATAGAAATAAATATCTTTTAGGAGGAGAAAGAGGGGGAATAAAAATAGATAAATTTGATTTCTCCAATTCACCTTTAGACTACATTGAGGATATAGTAAAAGGTAAGAGTCTTATAATGACTACCACAAATGGGACTAGAGCTATTAAAAATAGTGAGGAAGCAGAGAAGATATTTATAGGTGCTTTAATAAATGGAAGAGTAGTAGCAGAAAAGTTAGCTAAGTTAAATAAGAATGTAACCTTTGTAAATGCAGGAACCGATGGAGAATTCTCTATGGATGACTTTATAACAAGTGGGTATATAATCAACTGTTTAAGAGATATAATGAAAAACCATTGCACCTTAACAGATATAGCAAAAACTTCAGAATATGTATATATAAATAATCCTAGTATAATAAGTTTTGTAAAAGATGCACTTCATTATAAAAGGATGAAGGATCTCAGGTATAACGAAGATTTAAGATATTGCCTTTCAAAGGATTTAATAAATATAGTTCCAGAATACAAGGATGGAGAAATAAAGATATATTAATGAACAGATTTCTAAGCTTCAGAGGGAGTTTTACTCCTACTGAAGCTTAGAAATCTATTTTAAGAACTGCTGTTTTTAGTAGTTCTTTTTCTTTTTGCTAAAGTTAAAAATATAACTTCATATACTACAGTATATAAGGTAAAGAGAGCTATGAAAATAATTTGCTCAATACCATTCATTTTAGAGGTAGCAAACAATATTATTATAGGGAAACAAAAAACAATCTGAACAAATCTTAGAATGGATAAGCCTTTCATAACATCACCTTTTACCAAATATTACTATATTATTATTGTTACACTTTTAGAACTAACATTCAATAAAAACTGTACAACAAATTTATATCTCATTATCCTTATAATTTAAGAAAATCAAAGAATAAAATTACAATGTGTAAAAATAAGTAAAATCATAAGTAATATGCATAAGTATACCTAGTAGTAGTAAACAACTAAAATTTTATTGAATTTATATAAAATAATGTACTCATCTAAGGATAAAATGAATAAAATATATAAAGGGGGAATATTTATGGAATTCTTTAGTTATATTACAGAGAATGCATTGATACTAATACCAGTGCTGTATATAATTGGTATGATTTTAAAAGGAATAGAGAAGATAAATGATAAATATATACCAGTAATCTTACTTCCTGTAGGTATACTATTATCTATGGGAGTGATGCACAGTTTTAGTGCTGATGCAATAATTCAGGGTGTTTTAGTTACTGGGGCTAGTGTATATGCTAACCAACTAGTAAAACAAAGTCAAAAGAAAGAGTAAAGAAGATTTAAATATAAGAGCTATATAATTTATAAATCAAATAAGATTATAAATTATATAGCTCTTTATAAATAATTAAACTACTTGGAAGATATAAAATTTTAAGTAGTATGATTCATCACTATTCCAAAGAATTGGATGATCAGGAGCTTGAGTTCTAAATTCTACTTGTCTTAGGGTAACCCTTGCATCTTTAGCTGCACTGGCAATGGTATCTCTAAACAGTTCAGGATTCATAAAGTGAGAACATGAACATGTTATAAAATAACCACCTTTATTCACTAATTTCATCCCTCGAAGGTTTATTTCTTTATAGCCTCTTGTAGCACTTTTAATAGTAGAACGAGATTTGGTAAAGGCTGGTGGGTCAAGGATAACCACATCATATTTTCTACCTTCATCAGACCACTCACGAAGTACATCAAAGGCGTTGTGACATTGAAATTTAACTACATCTTGTAGATTATTAAGCTCTGCATTACGTCTACAGAATTCTACTGCATGCTCTGATATATCTACTCCTAATACTGATTTAGCACCAGCAACACCAGCATTTAATGCGAAGGAACCAGTGTGAGTAAAGCAGTCTAGCACAGTGGCATCTTTGCAAAGCTTATGTATAGCAGCTCTATTTTCCTTTTGATCTAAGAAAAATCCTGTCTTTTGCCCATTTTCAACATCAACATAGTACTTAACACCATTTTCAACTATCTGAATCATAGTATCAAAGGGTTCAGTTAAAAAGCCTTTAATCTGTTCCATGCCTTCAAGGATTCTAACCTTAGCGTCACTTCTCTCATAAACACCTTTAGCACCATATTCTTCTACTAGAATTTTTACAATGATATCTTTATATTTATCAATGCCTAGAGCTAGAGATTGAATAACGTAGTAATCTTCTAATTTATCAATTATAAGTCCAGGTACAAAATCAGCTTCTCCAAATAAAAACCTACAGCTAGAAGTATCTATTATCTTTTTTCTATATTCCCATGCAGCTCTAAGTCTTTTTCTGAAAAATTCTTCATCAATTTCTTCATCAATATCTCTAGTCATAATTCTTATAGTAATTTTAGAAACATCATTAATATAACCTTTTCCGATGAATTCCTCTCTGCAATTATATACTTCTACAATGTCTCCATTTTCATATTCACCATCATATTCTTCTATATCAGTAGAGTAAACCCAAAGGTGACCATTCTCCACACTTTTTCCTTTTCCCTTTAGTAGATAGAATTTACAAGCCATTTACATCCTCCTATTATCAAAACAATTAATTATTAATAATTTATATTGTTAAATTTAAAATTGTTATATCTAAAAAATAAATTTACTAAACTTTATTTAGACTTCTTATAGTATAAATTTATAGAGAGGATTTTGCAAATAAATTATTTAATTTTTACCATAGAAAAATCTTTGGTAGTAAAGTATAATATTCTTGGTTTGAATTTTTGAACACATACCATTTGATGGTGATAATCAGAAGGATATAGGAGGAAAATATATGAGTATACTTACAGTTAAAAATATAAGTCATGGTTTTGGGGATAGAGCAATATTTGAAGATGTATCCTTTAGGTTATTAAAAGGGGAACACGTAGGTTTAATTGGAGCTAATGGTGAGGGTAAATCTACTTTTATGAATATAATAACTAGTAAACTTATGCCTGATGAAGGTCAAGTAATTTGGTCTAATAATGTGAGAGTAGGATATATGGATCAACATGTTGCGCTAGAACAAGGACTAGCTATAAGAGATGTACTAAGAGATGCATTTAAATATCTATTTGATTTAGAGACTGAAATGAATGAACTTTATGGAAAAATGGGTGAAATGGACGAAGACCAAATGAATAAGGCATTAGAAAGAACTGCTGTTATTCAAGATATGCTAGATAATAACGGGTTTTATGTTATAGATGCAAAGGTTGAAGAAGTTGCTAAGGGATTAGGACTTTTAGATGTAGGGCTAGATAAAGATGTAACGGCTTTAAGTGGAGGCCAAAGAACTAAGGTTTTACTTGCAAAGCTTCTACTTGAAACTCCAGATATATTACTTCTAGACGAGCCTACAAACTATTTAGATGAAGCACATATAGAGTGGCTGAAGAGATATCTACAAAGCTATGAAAATGCATTTATTCTAATATCTCATGATATTCCTTTCTTAAATTCTGTAATTAATCTTATATACCATGTGGAAGATAGAAAGTTAAGTAGATATGTAGGAGACTATGAAGAGTTTAAGAGAATATATGAAGCAAAGAAAGAACAGCTTGAAAGAGCATATGAAAGACAACAAGCCGAAATTGCAAAACTTGAAGATTTCGTTGCGAGAAATAAAGCTAATGTTGCTACATCTAACATGGCTAAATCAAGGCAGAAGAAGTTGGATAAAATGGATAGAATAGAACTTTCTAAGGAAAAACCAAAGCCAACATTTAACTTCAAAACAGGAAGAGCATCAGGGAAGGTTATTTTTGAAACTAAGGACTTAGTTATAGGATATGATAGTCCGTTAACAAAGCCTCTTAATATTTCTATGGAAAGAGGACAAAAGATTGCCCTTGTAGGAGCCAATGGACTTGGAAAAACTACACTACTTAAGAGTCTTATGGGAGACATAAAACCAATAAGTGGAGAAGTTACCTTAGGTGATTATCAACAAATAGGATACTTTGAGCAAGAAGGCGCATCGGGAAATAAAAATACTTGTATAGAAGAATACTGGAAGGAATTCCCTAGTTGTACTCAATATGAAGTGCGTGCGGCCTTAGCTAAGTGTGGCTTAACTACTAAGCATATAGAAAGTATGGTTATGGTACTATCAGGAGGAGAAGCTGCAAAGGTAAGACTTGCAAAACTTATAAATAGGGAAACAAACATACTAATCCTTGACGAGCCTACTAATCACTTAGATGTAGAAGCAAAGGATGAGTTAAAGAGAGCTTTACAAGAGTATAAAGGAACTATATTACTAGTTTGCCATGAACCGGAGTTTTATAAAGATGTAGTAACTGACATATGGAATTGTGAGGAATGGACAACTAAAATAGTATAGAAACATTAAAGAGAGTTAGATTAAATCTAGCTCTTTTTTGAATTAATTTCCTTTACAATATAAGATTATGAGAATATGATAAAGTAGAATTTAACATAAGGCATCTTCAAAAAATAAATAAGTCAGAATGCTCGTCTATTTTGTGTTATACTGCGTCAACAGAACCCTTAGATAGTGCTACTATCTGCGGAACCTGTTTCCTTGTATAACTCAAAATATACTTCCCATCTTTGACTTATTATTTATTTTCAGATACCTTAAATATATAATAAAACTTTGAGGTGAAAAATGAAAATAAGAGTACCAAAATATCTTAATAAATTTAAATGTATAGCAGATAAGTGTGAGGACACATGTTGCGCTGGTTGGGAAATTGTTATTGATGAAGAAACTTATGATTACTATGAAAATCTTAGTGGTAGCTTTGGAGAAAGACTAAGAAGTGAGATAATTAATGATGGAGAAGACAATATATTTGTATTGAAAAATGGAAACTGTGCCTTTCTAAATGAAAACAAATTATGTGATATATATAATGAACTTGGAGAAGATGGTCTTTGCTATACTTGCAAGAAGTATCCTAGGTATATGGAAGAGTTCGGGAACTTACGAGAAATAGGTATATCACTTTCCTGTCCAGAGGCAGCAAGGATAATGCTAGGTGATTCTAATAAGATGGAGTTTGAGTTAAATGAAAATGATGAGTTTATAACTTCTTATAACGATATTGATGCCATGCTATTTATGGAGCTTATGCAGTGTAGAAATATAATTTTTAATATACTTCAGAATCGTAATATTGATTTAAATATAAGGGCTGCTATAATTCTTGACTTTGCAAAGGAAGTTCAAGATAAGATAGATGAGGATGATCTAACTAGTTTAAAGACCATTAAAGAAAGATATATGGATAAAAATTTTATAAACAAGACTAGTGATGATCTTAATAAAACTATTAGAGATAAAGAGCAATGGTATACTGATATAGAAGAGTATTTTTATGTATTTAAAGGCTTAAAGCATATAAATAACAATGATCCCTTAGGCTTAGATAAGGTGTTATATTATATTAAGAGTAGTGCTGAGAATAAAGATATTTATCTAGATAAATATAAGGAATTTAACAATTTTTATAAAGATAATATGTATAAGTTTGAAAATATATTAGTTTACTTTGTGTTTAGATACTTTATGAAGTCTGTCTTTGATTATGATGTGGCTGCTAAAGTGAAGACTGCTGTGGTGAGTTACTTAATAATTAAGCAGTTATGTGTAGTAAGGTGGATAGAAAGTGGAGATCTTAGTGATGCGGATATAGTAGATATAAGTCATACATATTCTAAAGACATTGAACATTTAGAGGAAAATATAGATACCCTAGCAGACATTTTTAAAATGAATCCTGTATTTAGAGAAGATAGAATTATAAATATATTAATAAATTTTAAAGGTGTTTGATGAAACCTATGAAAAAATAAAAATCATTGACGAGCCTACAAATCACTTATATGTAGAAGAAAAGGATGAATTAGAGATTACTTCCTAAAACACAAATTCTAACATGATATTATGGTGCATGAATTGCAAGGTTTTTCCTAATTTATAATGATATATTTATCTTGAAGGGAGAGATGTTTATGGATTGGCTAGACAGTATGAACAGTGCTATGGACTATATCGAATTACACCTTACAGATAAAATTGAATATGAACAATTAGCGAAAATAGTTTGTTGTTCTGTATATCACTTTCAGAGAATGTTTTCATTTATGAGTGGTGTATCACTTTCAGAATATATTCGTCGTAGAAGATTAACTTTGGCTGCCATTGAGTTACAAAATAGTAACACGAAAATCATAGATATTGCGATGAAATACGGATACGAATCGCCAGAGGCATTTTCAAGGGCATTTAAAGGTATGCATGGTGTTGCACCTAAAGCGACTCGCAATATGGGAATAATGCTCAAAGCCTATCCACGAATGACTTTCTATCTATCTATTAAAGGAGGTATAGAGATGAATTATCGTATTGAACAAAAAGAAAGCTTTGAGGTATTTGGTGTTGTGGGGAATATTCAGGCAGATAGCCAGGAAAAAGCCTTTATGGAGGTACCAAAATTTTGTATGGAATGCGATGAGAACGGTTCGGTTGATCGTATGAATGCTCTTTTAGGAAGGAGCTATGATTCAATGTTACATGCGGCTTTATTTGATTACACAGAGAATTCTTTCAAGTACATGATCTGCCAACATGTAACAGATAATGTGGTTATTCCTAAGGAATATGAAAGATTGTTTGTCCCAGCATTAACGTGGGCTATTTTCCCAGCTGACGACTGCGATATTCCTAGTATATGGAGGCGAATTTATACTGAATGGTTTCCAACATCAGGTTTTATGCAAGTGGAAGGGCCCCAATTTGAGATGTATTATGGTAAAGCTCATAACGCAACAGGTGAAGTTTGGATTCCAGTGAAGAAAGCTAACTAGAGACTATATTAAAAGACTTTGCTTAATGCAAACTGGCAGAACCTTCTGTTGCAATAGTATTTTATTATTGATATAATGAATCAAGTAAAGTTTATTATAAACTTTTTTGATTGTTATAATTGTGGGTTAATTTTATTTTAAAGTAAAGAAAACTAATTCATTCATATCTTGAATATTTTTAAAATAGGAGAGATTGTATATGAAAGAATTTAGTATCAACACAAAGGTCTATTTTGGACAAGGCTCTTTAGAAAAACTAAATGAAATCAAGAATAAAAGAGTGCTAATTGTATGTGATAAGTTTATGGAAACATCAGGTATGGCTGAAAAAGTAACGCAAAAGCTTGTTGATTGTCAAGTAGCTGTATTTAGTGATATTGTACCTGATCCATCTGTAGAAGTTATTGCTGAAGGCATTCAGAAATTACAAAATTGTGATGCTCAGGTTATGATAGCTCTTGGTGGAGGTTCATCAATTGATGGAGCTAAAGCTATGAGAGAATATGCAAAAAAAATTACTGGAGGAGTTTCTTCTATAGAAGAATTCTATGCTATACCTACTACAAGTGGTACAGGGTCTGAGGTAACTGAATATGCAGTAATCACAAATAAACAAGAAGGATTAAAGTATGCTCTTGCAGATAAATCCCTTCTTCCAACAGTTGCAATTCTTGATCCGGAACTAGTAAAATCTGTACCTAAGGCTATAACTGCTGATACAGGAATGGATGTTATTACACATGCTTTAGAGGCTTATGTTTCAAAGAATGCTACTGATTTTTCAGATGCTCTTGCAGAGAAAGCACTTACTTTAGCTTTTAGATTTTTACCACTAGCTTATGCTGATGGAAATGATGTAGTAGCAAGAGAAAAGTTGCACAATGCATCATGTCTTGCTGGAATGGCATTTAATGCTGCTGGTTTAGGAATTACTCATAGTTTAGCTCATGCTGTAGGTGGGAAATTACACATTTCTCATGGAAGAAGTAATGCAATGATACTTCCTTATGTAATAGAATATAATGCAAATTTAAATAAAGGTGCTTTCAATGTAGAATATGACATAGCATCTAAAAAGTATCAAAGAGTTGCCAAGTTATTAAAGCTACATGCGCCAAATGTAAATATTGGGGTTAATAATTTAATTAAAAGTATTGTAGAACTTCAAAAGACTTTGATGATTCCAACAACATTAAAAGAACAAGGTGCTGATATGGAGCTAGCTGAAGCATCGAAAGAAGAAATCATTAAAGCAGCTCTTAATGATATATGTACAACAGCAAATCCTAAAGAAGTAACAGGAGAAGATTTATCAAAAATTTTAGAAAAAGTTTTTGGATAAAATTTTGTATTTTATACCACTCATTAATGAGTGGTTTTTTTATTGGTTCTGCTAAACTCCTTAAGTTTAGGCTAGAATATTATATATTTAACCCGATGTAATAAATTACCTCTTTACAGTTTGACTATAATATGTAATATTATTTATACGAATAATATATTTTTTCTTTAATTTTATATGGTAAAATATTCATTTTAAGGTTAAATATTATTCTTCAATTATTTTTGAATATTATCAAATTTTGTTTATTCAAATTCATATAATTAAGTATTCATAATTCTCATCATAATCATATCCATTTATATAAAAAGTTTGATACAACAATTATCCAAGGTTTCATTAGGATTTTTATTATATATATAAGTTTATGATAAACATTTTGAAAATTGCAAAGAGTTCATAGCTCTTAGAATAAATTTAAAATGTTTATAAATATTACAAAAGTGAAGTTATTTTTTTAATGCTTATAAGGACTCCTCCTTATAAACTTTACATTTAGTGGGGGAAATTCTTTTTAATAAAGTTTTAAAATCTTAAAATATAAATGATTGAGATTTTAAAAACGGCTAAAAATATTATAAAAGAGGTGAACTTAGTATGGGAGAAGAATTATATTCCATAGGAAAAGTGGAAGAGATATGTAAAATAACAAAAAAAGCACTGAGATATTATGATAAAATGGGCATATTATCACCTGATAAAGTAGCTGATGAAAGTGGCTATAGATACTATAGCAAGAAAAACTTGCTATCTGTACCAGTAATAAAATATTATAAGCAAAGTGGATTTAAGCTAGAAGAAATGAGAGCTTTTTTACAAGGAACAACCTATGATTTTTTTGATAAAAGTTTTAGAACAAAAATTGATGAATTAAGAGAACTTGAGAAGGAAATAAATTTAAAGATAAGATCTGTAAGAGATTGGCATGCACTTATAGTTGAGGCACAGATGGTAATTGAAAATAATGTTTGTGATGTCTCTATAAAATATATTGATGAGCGCAATTTAATCTTCTTAAATCAAAATTTTAATTATGATTATATGGAATGTATAATTAACATAGAGTTTAACAATTATATTGATAGTATAAATAATGCAATAACAGGGCCTGTAATTATATGTTTTCCATCTTTTGAGGATAAGATTAATGGGAAATGCAGTAAGATGAAAATAATGCAAGAGACTATTTTAAAGTGTAAGGACGATGAAAGTATTGAATTTGGTGGATGGTTAGCAGCTTCTTGCTATCATATTGGTACTCATGAAACAATTAATGAAACATACATAAAAATAAAAGAATGGGCTAAGGAACATGACTATATATGTTCTGAAGAATCTTATGAAAGATATGTAACAGATTATTGGACAACTAAAAACACTGACAAGTTTGTAACGGAAATTTTGATTAAAATTAGAAGGAAGAGATAGATTCATTAAACTGAAAATACTGAAAACGTTGACCGTAGGGTAAGGGATAAAATGTCGATAAAACTCGGTTTGTAAAAAAATACAAATATATCTTTTGAAAAAACTACATATATTTCTTTTATAAAATAAAATTTCTACTCCATGATATTGACGGAAACTAGTATTTAGCACTTAAAATAACTGGCACAACTAACTTATAATTATTTATTGAGTTAGTTGTGTTAATTTTTTTTGAATTTTTATGATAATTACATGTTGACTTTACCCCATAGGGAAAGGCATATAATTTAATTGTTAATAAAATAACCACAAGATATCAAATGAAAAGTTATTCAATAGTTTTAAAATGAAATATCCCAAATTATAACAATCGCAAAACGTTCTCATTGTAAATTTTTATTTAATAATATAAATTTAAAAGTTATTATCAAATAAGTGGAAGGGGATTTATTTTATGAAGGAAGTTTCGAAAACGGTAAGTTTAGAAGCCATTACTGCAAAAAACAAATTATCATCTGATTTCCTTAAAAAAGGAATTTCAATTGCTCTTTTTTCAGGTCTTATGTATGGATTTTATTCAGCATTTTTAACATTGGGAATGACTAAAGGAGTATGGGGTGACTGGTATGGTGCTAATACAGCAGGTTTATCAGCAGTAGTTATTACATATGTACTTGGTGCCCTTGGTAGTGCCGTAAACGATACATGTAGTGCTGTTTGGGCAGTAATTTATGCAACTGTTAAAGGTAAACTTGGAGATTTCTTCAGATGTCTTAAAACCAAACCAGGTGCTGTAATGATATTGGCAGCTCTTATCGGAGGACCAATTTCAAGTACAGCTTTTGTTGTGGCTTTACAAATGGCGGGTTCAATTGTTATTCCAATTACAGCTCTTTGTCCAGCTATCGGTGCTATTTTAGGAAGAATATTATTCAAACAAAAACTAGACAAACGTATGATGCTTGGTATTGCCATCTGTGTTGTATCTAGCTTTATGATTGGTAGCACTAGTATTGGTGGAGATGCTCCAGCTGGAATGTTCCTTGGAATTTGTATTGCATTTATTGCAGCTCTTGGATGGGGATTTGAAGGTTGCGTAGCTGGATATGGTACATCTATGATTGACTCAGAGATTGGTATTACAATTCGTCAAGCTACATCTGGGCTTTCAAACTTAATAATATTAGTACCTTTATTTGGAATGATATTTGGAGATGGTATTAAATTTTCAACTAATTTAGTTAGCCAAGCCTTTACAAGTGGTCCTGCAATGATATGGTTTGCACTAAGTGGACTTTGTGCTTTTGTTTCATACATGAGTTGGTATAACGGCAATAGTATGTGTGGTGCTGCTCTTGGTATGGCTTGTAATGGTACATATTCCTTCTGGGGTCCATTTTGCTGTTGGATAATTCTTGGAGTGATAGGCGGTATGGACGGATGGGCATTACCTCCAATCGTATGGATTTCTGCGGTATTAATGATGTTCGGTATCCTTGTAATAGCTATGAATCCAATGGATTTGTTTAAAAAGAAGGAGGTATAAGATAATGAAGCCGCTTAATTATGCAATATTAAAATATTTTACAAAAACTAATGAAGCTTGCGCTGATGATGTTATAAATGCTCTAAAAGGTGAGTATGGCAACTTTAAAGCTTTGAAAAAGAAAGCTGTAATTACGGCGTTAATGACAGCGGAGGCAAATGGTCTCATTGAAGAAACGAGATTTGAATTAGATAAAAATGGTGAGTTAAGAGTTTATTATAGAGCCCACGAAGATGGTGCTGCTACAATCAACAAATATATAAAAGACTAAGAAAAATTTTTGAATTAATTAATTAAAAGGCTCATTGCTATAATTTATGTTTCATAGGGATGAGCCATAATTATTTATTAATATACAAAAGATATGGTTAATTGAAAGGAGTTTTATTTTATGAAGGAAGTTTCAAAAGCAGTAAGCCCACAAGCTATGGCTGCAAAGAAGAAATTATCAAGTGATTTCTTCAAAAAGGGTATATCTTTAGCTTTATTTTCAGGACTTACCTATGGGTTATATACAGCATTTCTGACTATGGGTATGACAAAAGGAGTATGGGGTGACTGGTATGGCATTAATTCAGCAGGTTTATCAGCATTTGTTATAGCATACTTACTTGCTGCACTTGGTAATGCAATAAATGATACATGTAGTGCAGTTTGGGCGATTTCATTTGCATTAGTAAAAGGTAAATTTAAAGACTTTGTAAGATGCATTAACACTACTCCAGGACGAATTATGATATTAGCAGCTCTTATTGGAGGACCTATAGCGGGTACTGCTTATGTTATAGCTCTTCAAATGGCTGGCCCAATAGTTGTTCCAATATCAGCTCTTTGTCCTGCTATTGCTGCTATATTAGGTAAAATTTTATATAAGCAGGAATTAAATAAACGTATGGCTTTAGGTATTGCAGTATGTGTATTTGCTAGTTTTTTAATTGGTAGTACAGGCTTTAGTGGTGGTGCTTCAGCAAATACTTTAATCGGTATTTTAATAGCTATTATTGCAGCTCTTGCATGGGGATTTGAAGGTTGTGTAGCTGGATATGGTACATCAATGATAGATCCTGAGATAGGTATCTGTATTCGTCAAGTTACATCAGGTATAGCAAATTTATTCATCCTAGTTCCTGTTTTTGGAATTATGGCTGGCGGAATGAACATTTCTGTTGACCTTGCTATACAAGCATTCACAAGTGGTCCTGCAATGATTTGGTTTGCATTAAGTGGTCTTTTATCATTTATCACATTTATGACATGGTATGCTGGAAACAGTATGTGTGGAGCAGGGCTTGGAACTGCATGTAACGGTACATATTCATTCTTTGGACCATTATTCTGCTTATTATTATTAGGAGTATATGGTGGAATGGATGGATGGTCATTACCTTCAGTTGCTTGGATTGGAGCTGTAATAATGATGTTTGGTATCCTTACAATATCTATGAATCCACTTGATTTATTAAGAGGAAAAAAAGAGGGGGATAAAATAGATGAAGCCGCTTAATTATGCAATATTAAAATATTTCACTAAAGTAGAAGAAGCTTGCGCAGATGATGTTATAGAAGCGTTAAAGGGAGAATATGGAAGTTTTAAAGCTTTAAAAAAGGATGCTGTAATTACTGCTCTAATGACAGCAGAAGCAAATGGTCTTATTGAGGAAACAAGATTTGAATTAGATAAAAACAACCAATTAAAGGTTTATTATCATGCCCATGAAGATGGTGCAGCAACAATTAACAAATACATAAGAGATTAATTTTTAACATTACCCATAGGGTAATGCTTATGAAGAAAAATCTCTTATGAATTTAGTAAAATAGTTATTCTTATTAAACATTAAGAAAAGACTTTACTCTTAACAGCATAATTTCTTGTAAAAATATTTAAGAAATTTAATGCAAGAAATATATTGACTTTCCCCCAAAGGGTAAGGGATATAATCAATATATAAGAACAAACAAAAGATGCATGCAAACATAAATATAATATATAGAAGTTATGTAGTTAAGCTAAAGTATATTAAGCTAAAAATAGGAAGGAGGAATTAGTAATGAGATATTATGGAGATGAGGCTTTAGGCCTTGTAGAAACAATAGGATTGGTTCCTGCACTTGAGGCTGCAGACAAAATGCTTAAGGCAGCTAATGTTGAATTAATTTCATATGAAAATATTGGTTCAACACTTGTAACTATTATGGTAAAAGGTGATGTTGGTGCAGTAAGATCTGCTGTAGAAGCAGGTGCTGAAGCAGCGGCAGCAATTGGTAAATTAACAGCACACAATGTTATGCCACGTCCAATTAGAGAAGTTGGAGATATCGTTTCAGTACACGATATCGACGCATAAAGCATAGAAAGGAAATGATTTACATATGTCAAGATATGAAGCTTTAGGATTAATCGAAACTTTTGGTCTGGTTTTTGCTTTAGAAGCAGCAGACGCTATGTGCAAAGCAGCAGATGTAGAACTAATAGGATATGAAAACGTTGCGTCAGGTTATATATCTGTTTTAGTTCGTGGTGATGTTGGTGCTTGCAAAACAGCAGTAGATGCTGGTGTTGCAGCAGTTGAAGGAATGGAAGGTGGAAGCCTTTATAGTTCAATAGTTATTCCAAGACCACACCAAGATCTAGAAAAAATAATAAAACGTTATGCAATTACAAATCTTGTAACAGAATAATAAATTGAAAAATTTTTCTAAGGAAAAGGAGAGAGAAAAATGAATATTATTGATAATGATTTACTCTCCATGCAGGAAGCGAGAATTCTTGTTGAAAATGCTCGTGAGGCACAAAGAAAATTAGCAGCTTTCCCACAAGAAAAACTTGATGAGATAGTTGAACGTATGACCGAAGAGATTGAAAAACATTTAAAAGAACTTGCAAAAATGTCTAATGAGGAAACTGAATATGGAAAGTGGGAAGATAAACATATTAAAAATCACTTTGTATGTAAGTATCTGAAAAACAGACTTAAAGGTATGAATTGTGTAGGTATCATTAGTGAAGATAAAATGAACAAGACAAAGGATATAGGAGTACCAATGGGGGTTATTATAGCCTTTTCTCCATCAATGAGTCCTGTTTCTACAACCATATATAAGGCGTTAATTGCAATTAAGTCAGGAAATGCAATCATATTTTCACCTCATCCAAGAGCTAAAAATACAATTTCTAAAACAATTGACATTTTAATTAGAGCTGGAGAAGGGGTAGGGCTTCCGGAAGGTGCACTTGCATATTTGCATACAGTGACTTCAAGTGGTTCATTAGAACTTATGAATCATAAAGATACTTCACTAATAATGAATACAGGGGTTCCAGAAATGCTTGATGCAGCTTATAAGTCCGGCAAACCAGTAATTTATGGTGGTAATGGAAATGGTCCAGCATTTATAGAACGTACTGCTGATATTGAGCAAGCTGCTAAAGATATTATTGATAGTAAGAGCTTCGATTATGGAGTTGTATCTGCTGCTGAGCAATCAATTGTTGTGGATAGCTGTATAGTAGCTGAAGTAAAACAAGAACTTAATAAAAATGGTGGATACTTTATGACAGAAGAAGAAGCTGAAAAATTGGCATCAATCTTATATTACAAAGATGGAAGTTCTGACATGGATATGATCGGGAGATCACCACAATTTTTAGCTAAAAAGGCTGGATTCAGTGTTCCTGAAAATATAAGAGTTCTTATTTCTCAGCAAAAATTTGTATCTCAAAGAAATCCTTATTCAAGAGAAAAGCTTTGTCCTGTTTTAGCTTTTTATATAGAAGATGACTGGATGCATGCTTGTGAAAAGTGTATAGAATTATTACTTAGTGAGAGACATGGACATACACTCATTATACATTCAAAGGATGAAGAGGTTATTCGTCAATTTGCATTAAAAAAACCTGTTGGAAGAGTACTTGTTAACACTCCAGGAACTTTTGGAAGTATGGGAGCAACCACAAACTTGTTTCCATCAATGACTCTAGGTAGTGGATCTGCAGGGCATGGAATGACTTCAGATAATGTTTCACCTATGAACTTAATATATGTACGTAAAGTTGGATATGGAGTTCGTAAGGCAGATGAAATTGTTGGAATGATGGACAATAAAGAGGATTCCAACTATGAAGTTTTAAAAGATAAATTAAATGCAAATGAAATTGATAGCGTTAAGCTATTAGAGAGTATTTTGAAAAAAGTTTTAAATGACTTAAAATAATAGGTCATACTAAATGTATGAAATATATTAAAGAATGTGAGGGAATAAATTGGATATTCGTGAATTTTCAAATAAATTTATGGAAGCTACTCAAAACATGTCTGATGAAGAACGTGCTAGTTTAATGAAGATGTTTTCTAGTGTTTCCAAAGAAATAACAAAGGAAGAATCAACTACTAGTTGTGTTGTGTGTGACAATAATGGTGAAATTCCAGATGGAATAACAGAGCGTTTAGTTAAGTTAAAGGAAAAATACTTAACTCATGTACCAACAATCACTACTCACAAAGCAAGAGTTATTACTCAAATTGCAAAAGAAAACCCTGGTATACCTAAGGCAATTTTACGTGGTAAGTCTTTCAAGCGTTGCTGTGAAACTGCACCATTAGTAATTCAAGATAATGAGCTTATCGTTGGTGCACCAAATGGACAACCTCGTGCTGGATCTTTCTCTCCTGATATATCTTGGAGATGGATGAGAGACGAGATTGATACAATAGGAACTCGTGCGCAAGACCCATTCTACGTATCAGAAGAAGATAAGAAAATCATGCGTGAAGAATTATTCCCATTCTGGGAAGGTAAATCAATCGATGAATATTGTGAGAGTCAATACAGAGAAGCTGGAGTATGGGAACTTTCTGGAGAATCTTTCGTATCAGATTGTTCATACCATGCATTAAACGGAGGAGGAGACTCTAACCCAGGATATGACGTTATCTTAATGAAAAAAGGTATGCTTGACATAGTAAAGGAATGTAATGAGAAATTAGCTGACCTTAGCTATGAAAGACCAGAAGATATGGAGAAAATATACTTCTATAAATCTCTAATCGATACTGCAGAGGGTGTTATGATATACGCTAAACGTATGTCAGATTATGCTGCAGAATTAGCAGCAAAAGAAACTAATCCTACTCGTAAGGCTGAGTTATTAAAAATATCAGAAGTAAATGCTAGAGTTCCGGCTCATAAGCCAAGCACTTACTGGGAAGCAATTCAATCAGTTTGGACTATAGAATCATTACTTGTAGTTGAAGAAAACCAAACAGGTATGTCTATAGGACGTGTTGACCAATATATGTACCCATTCTATAAAGCTGATATTGAAGCTGGACGTATGACTGATTTTGAAGCATTTGAGTTATCTGGTTGTATGCTTATAAAAATGTCTGAGATGATGTGGCTTACAAGTGAAGGAGCTTCTAAATTCTTCGCAGGTTACCAACCATTCGTTAACATGTGTTTAGGTGGAGTTACTAGAGAAGGAAGAGATGCTACAAATGAATTAACATACCTTCTAATGGATGCAGTTCGTCATGTTAAGATATATCAACCAACTTTAGCTTGTCGTATACACAAAGCATCACCTCAAAAATATCTTAAAAAGATAGTTGATGTTATCCGTGCAGGTATGGGATTCCCAGCATGTCACTTTGATGACGTTCATATAAAAATGATGTTAGCTAAGGGTGTTTCTATAGAAGATGCAAGAGATTACTGCTTAATGGGATGTGTTGAGCCACAGAAGTCAGGAAGATTATATCAATGGACTTCTACAGGATATACTCAATGGCCTATATGTATAGAACTTACTCTTAACCATGGTGTACCACTATGGTATGGTAAGCAAGTATGCCCAGATATGGGAGATCTAAGCAACTTCAAAACTTACGAGCAATTTGAAGCAGCTGTTAAAGAGCAAATTAAATTCATTACTAAATGGACAAGTGTTGCTACAGTAATTTCTCAACGTGTTCACAGAGATCTTGCACCAAAACCACTTATGTCTATGATGTATGAAGGATGTATGGAAAATGGTAGAGGAGTAGAAGCAGGCGGAGCTATGTATAACTTCGGACCAGGAGTAGTATGGAGTGGTCTTGCTACTTATGCAGACTCTATGGCAGCTATAAAGAAATTAGTATTTGAAGATAAAAAATATACACTACAAGAAATGAATGAAGCTTTAAAAGCTGATTTCGTTGGATATGAACAACTTAAAAAAGATTGTTTAGAAGCACCTAAGTATGGTAACGATGATGATTATGCAGACTTAATTGCTGCAGATTTAATTAACTTTACTGAGCAAGAACATCGTAAGTATAAGACATTATATTCAGTTCTTAGCCATGGTACTTTATCAATCTCAAACAACACTCCATTTGGACAACTTACAGGAGCTACATCAAATGGACGTAGAGCATGGATGCCTTTATCAGATGGTATAAGTCCAACTCAAGGAGCTGACTTTAAAGGGCCTACTGCTATAATTAAATCTGTTTCTAAAATGTCTTGCGAGGATATGAATATAGGTATGGTTCATAACTTCAAGTTAGTAGCTGGTCTTCTTGATACACCTGAAGGTGAAAATGGAATCATTACATTACTTCGTAGTGCATGTGCCCTTCAGCTTGGAGAAATGCAGTTCAACTATTTAGATAACAAAACATTACTTGAAGCACAAAAACACCCAGAGCAATACCGTGATTTAATTGTTCGTGTTGCTGGATATAGTGCATTCTTTGTTGAGTTATGCAAAGATGTTCAAGATGAAATTATCAGCAGAACTGTGCTTACACACTTTTAATTAAAAAATTGTATAAAATCTGTAATCTGCAGCAGTGTTCTGTAGATTACAGATTATAAATAAGATATATATTAAAAATCAAGGTAATGAAACTGGAGAATGAAAAATATGAGTAATGAAAACTTAGGTATAATCGAACGAAAAGCGACGATTTTTAATATACAGAAATATAACATGTATGATGGAGATGGAGTAAGAACTTTAATATTCTTTCAAGGTTGTCCTCTTCGTTGTAAATGGTGTGCAAATCCTGAAGGACTAGTTAAAAAGCATAGAGTTATGTTTAAAAGTAATTCATGTGTTAATTGTGGGGCTTGCGTTTCTGTTTGTCCTGTTGGAATACATACCATATCTAATGAAACTTTAAAGCATGAAGTTAATCGTGATATTGATTGTATCGGATGTGGTAAGTGCAAAGAAGCCTGTCTTAAATCTGCTTTAACAATAGTTGGAGAAGTAAAAACTATTTCGGAACTTTTGGAGATTGTAGAGGAAGATAGAACTTTTTATGAAGTTTCTGGTGGTGGTGTTACATTAGGCGGTGGTGAAGTTTTAATGCAGCCTGAAGCAGCTTGCAGTTTGTTAATGGCATGTAAGCAATCAGGAATAAATACTGCAATTGAAACTTGTGGTTATGCAAAACTTGAATCAGTACTTAAGGTTGCGGAGTTTACAGATTTATTCCTATTTGATGTTAAACATATTAATTCTGATAGACACTTTCAGTTAACAGGTGTGAGGAATGAACAGATTTTAGAAAATCTGCAAGAACTACTTCGCCGCAAATATAATGTAAAGATTCGTATGCCTTTACTTAAAGGTATAAATGATTCTCAAGATGAAATTGAAAAGACTATGGAGTTTTTAACACCATACAAAGATTATAAAAATTTTAAAGGGATTGACTTACTTCCATATCATAAGATGGGGGTAAATAAATACAATCAATTAGGAATGGAATATCCTATAAAGGATGATCCAAGTTTAAAGAATGAAGATTTAGATAGAATAGAAGGATGGATTAAAAAGTACGATTTACCTGTAAAAGTAATCCGTCATTAAATAATTTTCAAATAGATTATAAGATGGAAGGTAAGGTTTATGGGAGATTTTCTTGATAGAAACATACAGCGTGTTATACAAGAGTCAGTGCCAGGAAAGCAGATTACAATAGCACATATCATTGCGTCACCTATGTCTGATATATATGAACGTCTTGGAATCGATGAAAAAGGAGCTATAGGGATTTTAACTCTTTCTCCATATGAAACTGCAATTATAGCTGCAGATATTGCTACAAAGTCTTCTAATGTTGAAATTGGGTTTCTTGATCGTTTTACAGGTTCTGTTGTAATAAATGGCGATGTTCAAAGTGTGGAAACAGCACTTGGAGCAGTAAACGATACGTTAAGAGATATGCTTGGATTTACTCCGGCACCCATTACAAGGACATGAGAAAAAAGCGCATAATGGTAATTGGACCTTCAAGATGTGGTAAAACCACATTAGTTAATGCCCTAAATAATTATGATGGTCCGCTAAAACGAACACCAGATTTAATTTATGGTAAAAACACTATTGATGTTCCAAGTGCTTATTTAGAAAATTCATGGATGTACAAGCATATAATAGCAGCAGCTCAAGATGCATCTCATGTGCTTATATTGGTTGATCAGTCTAATTGCAATGAAATATACTCCCATGGATTTGCAAAGTCTTTTAGATGCCCGGTGATTGGAGTTATTACAAAATGTGACTTGATACCTGAAAATGAAGAAAAATGTTTACGACAGTTGAAGAACATAGGAGTATCAAAGCCATATTTTAATATTAGTTTTCCAATGGGAACAGGAATTGATGCTTTGAAAAAGTATTTATCCGATGACTACCCGCTCTAATACTCCCAGTTTCTATCAAAGTGGGAGATAAGGGCGGCTACGTCCCTGGATAACGATTTCCCCTAAAGGACAACGAATTCTAAGTATCGAAAATACTGATACTAAGAATTCTGTTAGTAAGCTTCAGGTGGAGCGAAAAAACTCCACCTGAAACTAAGAACTCTGTTTATTTGAAAAAGGTGAGGAGTAAAGGTCAATGATGAAATTTATTACCGAAGAGTATTTGAGAGATTTATATCGAAAAGAACCTTTTAATACCTACAAGTTACAACAAGGACAGCGCCTTACACCTGGAGCAGCTCAATATTTGTCTGATAAAAGAATAACAATGAATAATGATGATTCTAAAAAAGATAAAAATGTTTCTCAAGAAAATAAGACTGAAGCAGTAAAACCAGAGAGAAACACTAATTTATATTTGAAGAAACTTTGTTGTAAGTTGAAATCTATGGAGGCAGTATTTCTTGTTACTAGTAGTGAAATATTAAGAGAAGATATCATTTTAGCACAAAATGTTATGAATTTAGGTAGAAAAATATCAAACATCAGAAATGTTGTGGAAGGAAAAGGTGTTCTTGAGTCTATTTGCTGCAAAGAATGCACTGGAATTAATCCATTAAATTTCATGACTGACCTTGATGATTGTTTTGAAATAACAGAATTTCATATGCAGCTTGAAAAAAGCAATGCAATTTTAAAAATGAACGCACTACGTTGTGCTATGCGAGAATTACAATTTGATATAATTGATACCTACAAAAATGATGATGACGGTTTAAAAAATAGAATTATGGAGAACACTAATTCAATAATTAATTCGCTGTCTCAATTGATTTGTTCAGCAGTAGGAGGAAAAGAATGTCAAAGAAAAAATTAACTTTTGAATATTGTGATAAGATGGTTCAAGATTTTGAAGAGGTTATAGAAAAGCCAATCCTTAACGGTTCTTCTGTTTATTATACAGGTGTGGACTTAGGTACTGCTTGTGTAGTTTTGGCTGTTTTAGATGAAAACTATAAGCCGGTGGCTGGTGCATATAGGTATGCAGATGTGGTTCGTGATGGTATGGTTGTAGACTATATTGGTGCCATAAGAATTGTTAGAGAACTTAAGCAGGAAATTGAGGAAAAATTGAATACAGAGCTTCTTTATGCAGCTGCTGCAATTCCACCTGGAACAGATGCTTTAGATTCTGGAGCAATTAAAAACGTAGTTCAGTCAGCAGGATTTGAATTAACAAATCTGTTAGATGAACCTACTGCTGCCAATGCTGTACTTAAAATTCAAAATGGTGCAGTTGTTGATATCGGTGGTGGTACAACTGGAATATCAATTTTAAAAGATGGAAAGGTTGTTTATGTTGTTGATGAACCAACAGGAGGTACTCATTTCTCATTAGTTATTTCTGGTGCTTATGGAATGCCTTTTAAAGAGGCAGATAAGTTTAAAAGAAATAATGAAAATCACAAGGAAATTTTACCTGTGTTAAAGCCAGTAGTTGAAAAGGTGTCATCAATTATTAACCAGCATATTAAGAATCATGATGTGAATGAAATTTCTTTAGTTGGTGGTACTTGTTGCTTAACTGGAATTGAAGAAATTATTCAGAAACAGACTGGAGTTTATACTCACAAACCTAAGAATCCTATGTTTGTTACACCACTTGGAATAGCATTAAGTTGTACACAAGATATTATGGAATAATAAGGAGAGTGTTTTAAAGTGGATTTTAGAATTATAAAATCACCTTCCCAGAGCACTAAAGATATTCTTATAAGACGGATTGGTGGAAATTGTAAAACCAAATTAGACGGTGTTGATGCAATAGGACTTGTTCAAGGCAAACTTATCGATATGATATATGCTACAGATATTGCTGAGAAAAGTGCTGGTGTCACTGTTGAAGATATAAAGGGCACATGTCCCCAACACATGGTTTTAATTGGAATTTTTGGCGACACATCATCAGTTGAATCTGCAATAAATGAGATTAAACTGAAAATGAAAGAAGGAAAAACAATATGATAGTAGCAAGACTTATTGATAATGTATGGGCAACTAGAAAAGCTGAATCACTTAACGGACTTAAGTTTATGCTTGCTGAGGAAATTGGTGGAGTTGATGAAGGACGTAGATTTATTGTTGTTGACAATATCAGTGCAGGTATTGGCGATAGAGTTATCGTTAGTACTGGATCATCTGCTCGTAGAATGTTAGGCGATGATAATATACCTGTAGATGCAGTTGTTGTTGGAATAGTTGATAATGATTGTAACTTTGGTTAAACACAATCTTTCTTAAAAATAATCATAGGATTTTAGGTTTTTTATAGATACCAATATTATTTGAAAGGAAGTGAAAATATGAAAAAATTAATCTGTGCAAAAGATATTGAACAATTAATATTAAAGGGTGAAAAAGTATTTTATATAGATGGTAGTGAAATAATTACACCATCAGCTAAGGATCTTGCAAAGAACAATGAAATACTATTTACTACAGAAGCTCCTGCACCTAAGGTAGAGACTTTAGAAGCTAAAAAGGTTCCAAGCATAGAAGGTATGGATAGTGAAATGATGCTTAATTTCTTCAGAGCAATGATGGACAAGGGTCTTTTACAAGAAATGCTTGAATGCTTAAAGCCAAAGAATCTTCTATTTGAAGCTGAAAGTGATCCTAATGGACTTAAAGTTGTTAGAGGAAAAACAGTAAAAATGGACGTATTCGACACTGGAAATCCAAATGCAAAGGCTTATTTCCAAGAGTTAGTAAGTAAAGAAGAATCAAAAATGAGTGCTGGATTTTTAGTTATTGAAAATTCAAAGTTTGATTGGGAATTAACTTATGAAGAAATTGACTATGTTATTGAGGGAACTTTAACAGTTGAAATCAATGGAAAAACATATACAGCTCATGCTGGAGATGTGCTATTTGTTCCATCTGGTTCTAAAGTAGTTTGGGGTTCTCCAGACAAAGCAAGGGTATTCTATACAACATATCCAGCAAACTGGGCAGATCTTTTATAAATTAGGGGGATTGACCTATGCAAGCACTTGGTTTAATAGAAACAAAAGGATTACTTGCATCTATTGAGGCAGCTGATACAATGGTGAAATCTGCAGATGTAAGTATTATTGAAAAAACCTATGTAGGTGGCGGTCTTGTTACAATTGCAGTTACAGGTGATGTAGGTGCAGTAAAAGCAGCTATAGAAGCTGGAGTAGCAGCTGTTAAAAATCTTAATGAAGAAGCTTTAGTATCAGAACATGTAATTCCACGTCCTCATGAGGAGTTGGAAAGCATAATTGGATCTAAATCTTTAGTGGAAACTCAAGAGGCTTTAGTATCTGATGAAAAAGTTGAAGAACCTGAAGAGATTCAAGAGACTCAGCAGATCCAAGATGCAGAAGACTTAGAAGTTGTTGAAGAAATTCAAGAAACTGAAGAAGTTGAAGAAATTCAAAATAGTGATGCTTTAGACAATGATTTAGATAAACTTCATAAAGGAAGTTTAGAGAATCTACATAAAGATGATGTAGATAATTTAGTTATTAAAAATGGTATTGATAAAACCGTTTTAATATTATCTAAGCTAAAGGTAGTTAAGCTTAGAAATCTAGCTCGTGAATATAAAGATTTTGGAATTACAGGTAGAGTCATTTCAAAAGCAGGTAAAAATCAATTACTTGCTAAATTCAAATTGTATTACGAGAAAAATTAGATATTGTAAGGTTTACGAAAGGAAGTAATGACCAATGGAGAACTTTGATAAAGATTTACGTTCAATACAAGAAGCGAGAGATCTTGCTAGACTTGGAAAGGTAGCAGCTAATAAAATTGCTGATTATACTGAAGAGCAAATCGATAAAATTTTACGTAACATGGTTAGAGTTGCAGAAGAAAATGCAGTTTGTTTAGCACAAATGGCAGTTGAAGAAACTGGTTTTGGTAAAGTTGAAGATAAAACTTTTAAAAACCATTTAGCAGCTACTATACTATATGAATCAATTAAAGATATGAAAACTATCGATATAATTAGAGAAGATGAGGTAAACAAGCTAATAGAGATTGCTGAGCCAGTTGGTTTAGTTATGGGTATAGTACCTTCAACAAACCCAACTTCTACTGCTATTTTTAAAGCTATGATTTCAATTAAATCTCGTAATGCTATAGTATTCTCACCACACCCATCTGCTGCAAAATGTACAATTAAAGCAGCTCAATTAATGCACGATGCAGCTGTTGAAGCTGGTGCACCAGAGAATGTTATAACATGTGTAACTTCACCTTCAATTGGAGCTACAAATGAGTTAATGAAAAGCAAAGAAGTTGCTATAATAATAGCTACAGGTGGTCCAGGAATGGTTAAAGCTGCTTACAGTGCAGGAAAACCAGCTCTAGGTGTTGGTGCAGGAAACTCTCCAGCATACATAGAAAAAACTGCCAACATAGAACAGGCTGTTAGAAATATTATGGCAAGTAAAACTTTTGATAATGGTACAATCTGTGCATCAGAACAATCAATAATCTGTGAAGAATGTAATGAAGCTGCAGTTATTCAAGAGTTCAAAAAGCATGGTGGATACTTCATGACTAAAGAAGAAACTGATAAGGTTTGTAAATTATTATTCAAAAATGGACATGCAATGAATGCTAAATTTGTAGGAAGAAGTCCACAAGTTATTGCAAGTGCTGCAGGAATTGAAATTCCTCAAGGAACTAAAGTACTTATAGGAAGACAAAACGGAGTAGGTGAAGGTAATCCATTATCATTTGAAAAACTTACAACAGTTCTTGGATTCTATACAGTAAAAGATTGTTACCAAGCATGTGATTTAAGTATTGAATTACTTCAAAATGGAATTGGTCACACAATGAGTATCCATACTGAAAATAAAGATATAGTTATGAAGTTTGCTAAAAAGCCAGCTTCTCGTATCCTTGTTAATACTGGTGGAACACAAGGTGGAACAGGTGCAAGCACAGGTCTTAATCCTTCATTCACTTTAGGTTGCGGTACATGGGGAGGAAGCTCAGTATCTGAAAATGTTACTCCTGAGCACCTTATAAACATTAAGAGAGTTGCTTATGGTTTAAAAGATTGCGCAACATTAGCATCTAATGACCCAACTTTCAACTGTATAAAAACTGCTGAGAATTGTCACAGCGTACAAAATCAACTTATGAATATGAGTCCAGCTCAAATTGCAGCAGCTGCAGCGGCTTTAAATAAAGATAACGCTTGCGTTAACAATACTAATACTTGCACTGAATGCAATACTGATAGCACAAAAAATGAAGAGATTTTAGATTTAGTTAATCAAATAGTTGCCGCTATGAAAGGGGCAAACTAATGGATAATTGTGAAGCAGTATTAAAACTTTTACTAGAAGCTGTGAAAAACGATGGACAAAAAACTGCATCTCAGGGAAATTCATCTGAGATTCCAGTAGGAGTTTCTAATAGACATGTACATCTTTCACAAAAGGATTTAGAGAGTCTTTTTGGTGCAGATTACAGTCTTACAAAACTTAAAGACTTATCTCAACCAGGTCAATATGCATGCAAGGAACTTGTAACAATTTGCGGACCAAAAGGTGCAATTGAGAAAGTTAGAATCCTTGGACCTGTAAGAAGTAAGACTCAGGTTGAAGTATTAAATGGAGATTGCATTAAACTTGGAGCAGCATCAAATGTAAGACTATCTGGAGATTTAAGCAGAACACCTGGAATTACATTAGTAGGACCAAAAGGTTCTGTTCAAATTGAAGAAGGCTTAGTAGTTGCACAAAGACATATTCACATGACACCTGAAGATGCTAAAAACTTAGGAGTTTGTGATGTAGATATAGTATGTATAAAATTTGACGATTTAAGAGGCGGAATATATAGTAATGTAGCTATTAGAGCTAATGATGCTTCAAAACTTGAATGTCATCTTGATATAGAAGAAGCTAATGCAATGGGCATTAACTCAAAATCAAAAATAACAATTGTAAAGTAAAAAAGTAACAAAATAAGTGGTTATAATTAAAAATTATAATATAAATAAAAGATATTTAGGAGGATTATAAAATGAAATACGATGCATTAGGAATGATAGAAACAAAAGGTTTAGTAGGATCAATTGAGGCAGCTGACGCTATGGTTAAAGCAGCTAACGTATATTTAATAGGTAAAGAATATGTTGGAGGCGGACTTGTAACTGTTATGGTTAGAGGAGATGTTGGAGCTGTTAAAGCTGCTACAGATGCTGGAGCTGCTGCTGCACAACGTGTTGGAGAATTAGTATCAGTTCACGTAATCCCACGTCCACATTCTGAGGTTGAAGTAATTCTTCCATCTTCTAAAGAAGTTGCAAAATAGGATTTTAATTACATTGTAAAAAATAAAAACGTCGCTAAAGATAATTTAGCGGCGTTTTCTTTTTTTGTTATTATATAATATTGAGATAATTTTAGAATAACTAGATAATTATGTATAAAATGTATTATAATTATTTTAATGAGCAGTAGAATTATATATAATTCATATTATCAAGAAGATAATTTAGATATTTTACAATTGTAGATAAGGTTAAGTAAATAGACTTTTGATAATTGAATAGTATTATATTTTAATAAATGAAATAGCTTGGTGAATGGAGGAAAAATGGAAAGGAATATAATTGAGAAGATAAAGGAAGATGTAAAAAGAAGATGTGAAAGTCCAAATAATTTTTTTGGTGTTGGAATTTATGAACATATTGAAAGCGTAGCGAATAATGCAGTTGAATTAGCTACACTATATAAAGCAGATGTTGAGGTATGTAAAATTGCAGGATGGTTGCATGATATAGCTTCAATCACAGATTATAAGTTATACGAAAATCATCATATTCATGGTGCAAATATGGCAGAGAAAATTTTAAAATCATATAATTATCCAACAGATAAAATTGAGTTAGTTAAATTATGTATATTAAATCACCGAGGAAGCGTATTAAAAGAAAAAACAACTAAGGAAGAAATATGTGTTGCTGATGCTGACGCTATTTCTCATTACGATACATTGCCATCACTATTTTATTTGGCATTTGTTCAAAGAAAACTGAATATTGATGATGGGTTGGAATTTGTTAAAAGCAAACTTGAAAGAAGCTATAATAAAATGTCTAGAGAGAGCAAAGAATATTATCAAGATAAAAGAAATATGATTCAAGCTATATTAAGATAATTAGTGTTGAGATGTATTATACATATTTAAATAAGGTAGTAAAAAACATGGAGGTCTTAATATGGAAATAGTAGAAATGAGAATTTCAAAATATCAGGATGTTTTTAAACTATGGACTTCTACCCCTGGAATGGGTTTTGGAGATCTATAGGATGGGAGAAAAGAGAGGATTTAAATTACTATAACTTAAGCATTAATAATGAAAATTAATTTAGTTGGGGGATTAATATGGAGAAGAAGATAAAATTGATTATAACTGATTTAGATCGAACCCTTTTAAGGACGGATAAAAGCATTTCTAACTATAGTTTAGATATTATAAAAAGATGTAAGGATCAGGGAATATATATTGCTATAGCTACTGCCCGTTCAGAGCAAGCTGCTGCAAATTATATTAAATTAATTAATCCTGATATTGTAATTTCTAATGGGGGAGCATTAGCAAAGTGCAAAGATGAAGTTATTTATAAATGTATGCTATCAGCACAGGCATCTGATTCCCTAATTAAAGATTGTGTGATGAGTTCAAATATTGGTGAAATAACTGTTGAAACTGAAAGTGGATATTATTCCAATAGTGAAGAGATAAATAAATTCGGTGAAGATTATACTCATGCTAAATATAATGATTATTCCAAGTCGCTAAAATGTATGACCTATAAAATAACTGTGGAGGTTTTCGAAAGTAAAGCTGCAGAGGAGCTAGCTTCTAAGTATCCACAATGTAGTTTTCTAACTTACGTTGGAGAAGATTGGTGTAGATTTGCTCATAGAGATGCCACAAAAATTAATGCAATTAATGAAATCGTTAAATATTTAAATATCAACCTAGAAGAGGTAGCTGCATTTGGTGATGATATTAATGACCTAGGAATGATAAAACATTGTGGACAAGGCATAGCAGTATCAAATGCAATTAAAGAAATTTTAGAATGTGCATCACATATTACAGGAAGTAATGATGAGGATGGTGTAGCAGCTTATATTAGAGAAAATTTCTTATAATAAAATCATTAAGGGGGTGCTTTAACATGAAAAAGAAACTAAAACGTATATCAATATGTTTAATCTCTATTCTTTGTTTAACAGCTTGTTCAAAGGTAAATGAAAATCCAGAAGTTAAAGCTTTGAAAAAAAGTGTGATACCAATAAGTACAGTGGAAGCTGGTAATGGCTTTAAAGATTTAATGCCACTTAAGGATATATTAAAAGATAAAAAGATAGTTGCCATGGGGGAAGCAACTCATGGCACTAGTGAATTCTTTAAGATGAAACATAGATTCTTTGAATTTTTAGTAGAAGAGATGGGCTATAGAGTCTTTGCTATGGAATGTGACGGGGGTGGTGGACAAGCCATAAATGATTATATTTTAAATGATAAAGGTAGCTTAGAAGAGGCTTTAGAAGCTACTAAATTTTCTGTATGGAGAACAGAAGAAGTAGAAGACATGATAAAGTGGATGAAGGAATATAATGATGATCCATCTCATAAAGAAAAAATTAAATTTTATGGATTTGATATGCAGGGGATAGTAGATACACTTCCTAAACTTAGTTATTATTTAGGGAGACTAGACAAAGAGCTACAGACTAAGGTAGAAGAAGATACTCTTAACACAATATATAGAAATGATATTAAAGCACTTACCAATGAACAACTTGATAGTATTCTATTAAATATAAATGAAGTTAAGAAAGATATGGAAAATTCAAAAGAAAAGTACTTAAATAACAACTTACAGAATGAGTATGAGTTAGCTATATGGAATCTGAACCTCATATCCCAATGTGCAGAATATAATATAGAAGTTAATAAAAATGATAATAAAATGGTACAATCGCCTATAGCAAACAATTTGAGAGATAAATATATGGCGGCCAATGTTAAATGGATACAGGAGTATGAAAGTAAATTAGGAAATGATAAGGTTATGCTATGGGCACATAATTTACATGTATCATCTATGGACGGCAATTTTAAATATATGGGTAAAAATTTAAAGGAAATGTATGGAGATAAGTATTATTCTATAGGATTTGAATTCTCTAGGGGAAGTTTTAATGCATCTAATGATATGTCTACTGGGACTATGACAAGATTTGATATAGATAATAATGGTCCTGAATATTTAGCATCAAAATTTGATAAAACTCAGATACCTATATCATTTTTAGATTTCAATTCAGCATCTGAGAATAAAGAGGTATCAAAAATATTATCAAACAATCAAACTTTTAGTCTTATCACTGCATTTTATGATGAGAGTATTCCAAAAAGCTTTCAATATATACCTAAAAATTTGTTTGATGGATTAATATATATAAAAGAAACTACAGAGTCTAAGCTCGTAGACTAAAATAATAGCTTAATGGGGGATATGAATATGAAAATGAAACTAAGACTTATATCAATTGTTTTATTATCCATTCTTTGTTTAACAGCTTGTTCAAAGGTAAATGAAAATCCAGAAGTAAAGGCTTTGAAAAAAAGTGTGATACCAATAAGTACAGTAGAAGCAGGGAATGGCTTTAAAGATTTAATGCCAATTAAGGAGATATTAAAAGATAAAAAGATAGTTGGCATGGGGGAAGCAACTCATGGCACTAGTGAATTCTTTAAGATGAAACATAGATTCTTTGAATTTTTAGTAGAGGAAATGGGCTATAGAGTCTTTGCTATGGAATGTGATGGTGGAGCTGGACAAGTTATAAATGACTATATTTTAAAAGGAGAAGGTAATATAGAGGATTCTTTACCTGCATTATATAGAACAGAGGAAATAAAAAACATGATAAAGTGGATGAAGGAATATAATGATGAACCATCGAATGAAAAAAAGATTAAATTCTATGGGATGGATATTTTTAATATAGTAGATACACTTCCTAAACTTAGTTATTATTTAGAAAAACTTGATAAAGAGCTACAGACTAAGGTGGAAGATACTCTTAACACAATATATAGAAACGATATTAAAGCACTTACCAATGAACAACTTGATAGTGTACTATTAAATATAAATGAAATTAAGAAAGATATGGAGAATACAAAAGAAAAGTACTTAAATAACAACTTACAGAATGAGTATGAGTTAGCTATATGGAATCTAAATCTTGTATCACAAAGTATAGAATATCGAATAGAAGTTAATAAAAGTGTAAATCACAAGGTTCAATCAGTTGCAGCAATTAATTTAAGAGATAAATATATGGCGGCCAATGTTAAATGGATACAAGATCATGAAAGTAAATTGGGAAATGATAAGGTTATGCTATGGGCGCACAATATACATGTATCATCTATGGATAATATGTATAGATATATGGGTAAAAATTTAAAGGAAATGTATGGAGATGAATATTATTCTATAGGCTTTGAATTCTCTAAAGGAAGCTTTAATGTATATAATGCTGTGTCTACTTGGTCTTTGACAAGATTAGATATAGATGCTAATGCTTCTGAATATTTAGCATACAAGTTTGATAAAACCCAGATACCTATATCATTTTTAGATTTCAATTCAGCATCCCAAAGTGAAAAAATAGCAGAAATGCTATCGAGGAATCAAACTTTTAATTTTGGTACTTCATATTATGATGAAGGTACTCAAAAGAGCTTTCAATATATACCTAAAAATTTATATGATGGATTAATATATATAAAAGAAACTACACCTTCAAAAATAAGAATATAATTACAAGTAACTAATTTAAATATAATATTCAGCAATAAACATTAAAATAACTACTAAAACTTCTAATTTGAAGGTAAAACAATGGTTAGGGCTATAATTGATGGTTTGACATGAAAATTAGAAGGGTATAATATAATATTAACAATTGAATATTATGGAAGATGGGTTCAGTTATATTTTCCTATAACTGATTAAAAGAGAAGCTGGGTGAAAATCCCACACGGTCCCGCCGCTGTAAGAGAGGAGTTTTCTTCTAAGATGCCACTGTTTTTTATGGGAAGGCAGAAGAAAATAATGATACTTGAGTCAGAACACCTGCCTATTTTTTACGCTATAATTCTACGAGAGATGGAAGGGTGTGATTTAATCTATGATAAATAAGATTTAAGACCTTTTAGTTTTAGTAGCTAAGAGGTTTTTTAATTTACCATTAATAAAGCAATAAATTTATGTTATTAATAAGGAGTGATTGTATATGAAAAGAGCACAATTTGATAAAGAAAGCTTATTACTAGTTACATCAGAAGTACCAAAGGTTTTAAAAAACTTAGATAATATTATAGATACAAACAATGAAAAAGTAGATTTTGCAGAAGGGAATTTTAAGGCAGAATTCACTAACTTTATAGAGCTTTTAGGTAAATATATGAGTAAATGCTTAGTAACTATAAGCGAGCCTTATAATGAAAATTTATATAGTGTAAGTATAGACAAATCAGTAGATGCTGGATTTTTACCACAAATATCATCTGAGTTTTATAACTATTTAAAAGGCTTTAAAAACTGTGAAGAAACTATAAAAAATGTATCCTATAAGGAACTATATAAATTCTACGTGGATAACCATGATAACATAAATAAATTATATGACCATATGATAGAGTTTACTAACAAATTATAAAAAATAAACCGTACCCTAAAAGGTGCGGTTTATTTTTATAATTAAATCTTTATTTTAGTTAAAAAGTGAACTGAAGAATTCGCTAATCCAGCTAAATAGTTTATCAAAGAATCCTGAATCCTTAAGTTCTTTTCCTATAGCTTCCATTTCATCTTTAAATTTAGATGCACTTTTGTCCAATGTATCCTTAAGTTTAGAATAATCTAAGTCTAGGTCATTTATATTAGACATTAATGTAACCATATTGTTTTGAATGGTAGCACTTATATCTACATCATATTTTTTTTCAACTTTTTCAATAATTTCTTTAATTTCCTCTTCGCTAGAAGGCTTGTCTTTTATAACAGCTGTTTTAACTTCGTTGATAATTGCAGAAGCTTCTGTATCCCCTATCTCTTCAGCTAAATCTAGGGATACATCTATTTCCTCTTGAGCTGCTTTTTTATTAGAGGTAGATAACTCACCACCCATTATATTCTCAGCACCAGCAAGGATTCCAGCAAGGGCTGATTCTCCAGTTACTTCAAAAGGTGCTGAGGCTGTAACCTCTGCATTCAATATTCCAGAAGTAATTAATGCATTTGCAAGCATATCATTAGTTACTAGTGTTAAGTTAGAAGAGTTTACTGTTACGCCATTTTCCTTTTGTAATAGCTTAACATAGGCACTAGAATACCATCCACCTGTAAAATTGGCTAATTCTTTTTCATCAAGACCAAATTGTTTTAGTGCCATTTTACTGTCTACATATATAGCTTCAATATTGTCTGGAGCTTTAAAGTACTTTCTTAATTGAGCTTCTTGACTATCACTTAAATCAGAACCAAAGCTTAGAATTTCACCACTTGGGTATTCACCATGAATATCTGCAAAAGCAGTTGTAGGTATAGATATACATGTTAAAATACCTATAGTCATAGCTAATTTTTTAAAAAATTTCTTTGACATGTTAAATTCTCCTTATACTTAAAATGTAAGTAATACTATCTAATAATAAAATCTAGATAGTTACTTTATATATCTTATTATATATATTATATTTTATATTTATAGGATATAGAATAAATATTAATAAATTTGTAAGAAATGAAAAAAGTGAATTAACTGTGACATCTATGGAAATAAAACAATTTTAGTATTAGAATGGAATTATAGTTAAATTTTAAAATAAAGGTGGGATTTGGATGTATAAAAATCAAATAGAGGAGTATTTTCACAATCATAAGGATGAAATGTTAAATGACATATGTGATTTAATAAGAATAAGAAGTGATAGATCAGAGGCTAAAGAAGATATGCCTTTTGGAGAGGGTCCAGCAAAGGCTCTTAAGGCTGCTTTAGAGCTAGCAGAAGGTATGGGATTTGAAACTACAAATTATGATAACTATGTAGGAGCTATTGATTTTAATGATAAAGAAAAGCAATTAGATATTTTAGCCCATCTAGATGTAGTACCGGTTAGTGATGATTGGACAGTTACAAAACCTTTTGAGCCAATAATAAAAGATGGTAAATTATATGGAAGAGGTTCAGCTGATGATAAGGGACCAGCATTAGCAGCTTTATATGCTTTAAAGGCTGTTAAAGATTTAAATATACCATTAAGTAAAAATGTTCGTCTTATATTAGGAACAGATGAGGAATGTGGAAGTTCTGATATAGCATATTACTATAAAAAAGAGAAAGAAGCACCTATGACTTTTTCACCTGATGCAGACTTTCCTGTTATAAATATTGAAAAGGGAGGACTACATAGTCCTTTTGAAAGTAAGTTTGAAGAAGATAACAATTTACCAAGAGTAGTTTCTATGACAAGTGGAGTTAAGGTTAATGTAGTTCCAGACACTGCAATTGCAGTTGTGGAAGGCTTCTCAGAGGAAGAAATAAATAAATATTGTATAGATGCAGCAAAAAGTACAAATTTAAAATTCACCTTTGATAAAGACGGTGAAAGCTGGGTTATTAAGGCTAAGGGAGCAGGAGCACATGCGTCTACTCCTGAAAATGGAAATAATGCTCTTACAGGAATGTTACAATTACTCACATCTATGCCATTTGTAAGTAGTGAAGGATTTAAGAAACTATGTGCTGTTAGCAAGTTATTCCCACATGGAGATTTTAAGGGGGAAGCTTGTGGTGTTAAGATGAGGGATGATCTATCTGGTGAATTGACTATAACTTTGAATATATTTAAATATACTACTTCAGAGTTAAGTGGAATATTTGATTGTAGAGCGCCACTTTGTGCAACTAATGAAAATGTGCGTGATGTTTTAAGAGACAATATGGCAAAGGATAATATAATCTTATCTAGCGATGATATGTTCCCAGCTCATCATGTCGATGAAAACTCTGAGTTTATACAAACTCTTTTGAAATGTTATGAAGAATATAGTGGACAAAAGGGTGAATGTATAGCCATAGGAGGAGGTACCTATGTTCACCATATTAATAATGGAGTAGCTTTTGGATGTACAATGCCAGGTACTGATAATAATTTACATGGTGATGATGAGTTTGCAGTAGTAGATGAACTTCTACTAAGTGCTAAAATATTTACTCAAGTAATTATTGATCTATGTAAATAATATTTTAATTTAATAAGCCTAGTTAGGATAAGTAGAATAATAATTTCATTTATCTTAGCTAGGCTATTTTATAGTAGTTAAATAGACAAGAAGAGTATTAAATATTATCCCTATTATAACAGGGATTTAACCATGTTATAAAACAGCAAAATCCCTGAAACCCGCATGAATAAAACAACTAGTTAACTAGTTATATAGTTTTATAGTTAAATAGGTTTATATGTAAATAGTTTCCTATATAAATATTTACATAGGAAACTATATCATTTAATTTGAGATATAACACTCTTCTAAAAATTAATTCTTCCAATATTGGTACACAAATTATAGACCACAGTATAATTTCAGCCCATTGGTTCAGTGTTCTCCATACAATTTCAGAAGGTTGCCAAGCTAAAGTAATTCCCATTCCTAAGAAGTATGGTATTAATATATTTTATGATTGGAGGTAATTCCATTGATATCTTGTAAAAATTGTACTAGTAAATTTAAGTATAAAAAAATTTTAAAATTATTATTTACGGACCAAAACAATTTGCTAAAATGTGAAAGTTGTGAAACTTTATATAGGATTTCAAGTCTGTATAGGTTTTTAATTGCTGTTTTTATAAGTTCGCCAATATTATTATTACTTTTAAATATATCATCTTTTGGGGAATGGATATATTTAAAAATATTTTTAATTTACACTATATATATTGTGTTAATAGTGTTATTAAGTCCTTTGTTTGTAATATTAAGAGAGGTAAATGAACGATGAGACATCATCGTTATAAAAACGCCGAACTAAAATTTAATTAAGAATATGAAATTTATCATCACTGAATATGCAGCTACGCATCTACATGATATGAAAAAAGTGGCATAAAAAGGCCTTAAATCTGTAGGCTTATTTAAGTGCACCTAAAAATAAACAACCGAAGGTTTTGGATGCTAAAACTCAACAAAACCTTCGGTTGTTTTTATTTGAAATAGCAAAAGGAGCATCGCTCCATAACTTAATTAGTTATTTTGCAACGCCCTTTTTTAATAAGTTTTGGGTTGTAATAAACTCTAGTTTCATTCCTTTAAAAGTACCTGGGGGGGACAAATTTAAAAAGGGAATCTTATGAAGCTAGAGTATGTATAGGTGATATTATTTTAACTACAACCCAGAATTTACTAGGCTGTAGTTATTCTATTTTAAATTACTTTATATATTATTTTTTATTTTGAAAAAAAGTTGGTGCTTCAATTAAGGTTGCAAAAATATATTCATGAGTATGATCATTGTCTCTACTTGTTCTTCCTTTTACAAAGTGAACATGCTTACCGTTACCAACATAAATAGCTGGTCCAGTAGTATCACAAATTTCATGGTAATGATTATAGAAATCAGTATTTGTTTCAAGTTTGTGAACGTGTGAGTTACGGTAAGGAATCGCTTCACCAGTTACACCAGCAAATCGATGGTTGTGAATATTGCTACAGTCTACACAACCAGATTTTGTAGAACCATTATATTCATGAACATGGGTTTGAACTTCATGTCTACAAGAATCATTAGAAGTATTGCTATTAGAATTATTACATTTATTGTGTTTTATATAGTCGTTACTGGCATCATATTCATAATTAGAATAGCTAGGATAATATTCATAATTCTCATAGTCTTCAAAAGCATCATTAAAATTATCATAGTTATTATACATATTACTCATTTATATTCCCCCTATGCCATAGCGGCATATTACATATTATGATTATTCTAATATATTGGTGACACCTTTATTATGATTTTTAAAAATATATTTTATTAAAAGATATATTTTTCTTATAAAACCTTTTAGATAATATTTTAGAGTGAAATGTAGCATAATTAAGATATATATTTTATTTCATTAATACTTTTAAAGTTTGATTTAATATCAATAGAAGTAGATATTAGTTAAGGGAGAGGAGGAGTAGATTTGAGTTCAATAATATATATACAGATTATAGGATTAATAATATTAATAATGCTATCTAGCTTTTTCTCTGCATCGGAAACTGCCTTAATGTCTATTAGCAAGATAAGAGTTAGACATATGGTAGAGGAAAACATAAAGGGAGCTAATAAAGTTAAGGTGTTAACGGATAATCCTAGTAGCTTATTAGCATCAATTTTAGTTGGGAATAATATTGTAAATATAGCATCATCTTCTTTAGCAACGGTTTTAGCTATTAATCTTATTGGAAGTAGAGGTGTGGCTATAAGCACTATAATAATGACTATAATAGTACTTATTTTTGGTGAGATTACCCCAAAAACTTTAGCTTCACAAAATTCAGAGCAGGTATCACTAAGAGTTGCAAGTCCAATATTTATTGTAAGTAAGATATTTAAACCAATAGTTATCATAACAACTACAATATCAAGTTTCTTTATAAAATTATTTGGAGGGAAAAGTGATAGTAATAAACCATTTATAACAGAAGATGAATTAAAAACCATGGTAGACGTTAGTGAAGAGGAAGGTATACTAATGTCAGAAGAAAAGGATATGATTCACAATGTATTTCAATTTGGAGATCTTTATGCAAAGGATGTTATGGTTCAAAGGGTAGACATAATAGCTTTAGATATAGAGGAGAGTTTAGATAAGATTATTTCAGTTATAAAGGAAGAGGGGTTTTCAAGGATACCTATATATTCAGATACCATAGATAATGTTGTAGGTATATTAAATGTTAAAGATATTATATTTATGGAAGATACTAAGGAATTTAGTTTGAATAACTATATGAGAGAAATAACTTATACCTACGAATTCAGAAAAGTTACAGAGCTTTTTAAAGATATGAATAAAAATAGGCAGCATATGGTAGTAGTACTTGATGAATATGGTGGAACCGTTGGGATTGTAACTATTGAAGATTTAATAGAGGAGATAGTTGGAGATATAAGTGATGAATATGATGATGAAGAACCAGAAATATATGTGGTAAAGGAAGATGAGTATATAGTTGGAGGAAGTGTTAGAATAGAGGATATAAATGAACTTATAGGAACAAAAATTGAGTCCGAGGAATTTGACTCCATAGGTGGATTTATAATAGGTGTGCTAGGAAGGTTTCCTAATATAAGCGAAGAAATAATTTATAGTAATTATAGATTTATAATTGAAGATATAGATCGTAATAGGATAAAGAAAATTAGAATATATACATAGGTAGGAGTAAATAAAGAATAGATATTAATAAAACATTACTAATATCTATCTTTTTATTTATAAAATTTATAGTACTTGTGTTGTAAAACTGTTATAGAGCTAAACTAAGAGCTATAAGACCTTGTCCTACATAGTAACATAACAAGTTCAATGCTGTCATGTAAGATGGTGATTTTTTATGAAAATATATAAAGCATAAAATTAAATCAGATAAAAAGAAGAGACATGCACCTATAATTATAAGTATAGTACTTAAAAAGTTTTCATGGATTAAGGGAGTTAATGACAATGCCCTTGTAACCATAAAACTAATTATAATTGAATAAGTAACAACTAGTTTATAGGCTCCCTTAAAATCAAAACCTTTTATTAGATTTAAAAATAGAATAGAGATTATTGAAATTAGTATAAATAATAGAACATGCCAAATTAGCACTGGTGTAAGAGTAGCAAAGGCTAAAGAAAAGAATATATGAGCAATAGAAAAACTAATTAATCCATATACAAACATTTTGCTTACTTCATCATCTTCATTAGTATTAAAGGCAAGGAATACATCTCCAATTAAAGATGTTATTAATGCGAAAAGTATAAAGATGAAATATTGGGTATTGAAGTAAAGAATTTTATAGCTAGATACGCATATAGCAATAAATAATAGACTAGTAATAGTCTTAACTATAGGCATTTTATAGCCATGAGGATGATAATTAAAGTATATTAGAAATCCTAGTGATATTAGCATAAATATAAAAAATGTAAGTGATAACATACTTAACCCTCCTTCAATAAAATATAAGTAATAAAATTATTATAGCATATGTTACATATAAGTAAAACAATGGAAAAGAAAATGTTTTATTAATAGATAAATATTATTTAATTAAAATGTATTGATTTTTATAGCTTATAAGGAAAGAAAGTTAGAACATGATATAGAAAGAGGTTCTAAAAAAGCACTTAAAAAAATTAAAAAGGAATCCCAAAAGGGAATTATAGATAATAGCTAGTATTAATATAGGTATATAATAAATGGCGGAGGATATCCTTCGCCATTTATTATAAGATTTTAATGTAGGTATTAACGTATTTAATTATTTTTAGATAAAGCCTTAATTTTTTATAATATGGGTTTCTATAATTTGAAGTTCTTTAATCAATTCTTGTCTAACAAAACCTTTTGTGTTTACTGAGTCAGAAGTTATAACTCGCACCTCGTACCATAAGGTTTCTAAAGCTTCAACTGCATCAAGAATTGCTACCCTTGAGTTAGATGGGATGGAGCGGAGTATAGGACTATTACTGAGAGGTGAAATATAAAGAGAGCACCTCTTTATTGTTTCGCCAGTATTAAATCTAATAGGCCTAGAGTAAACTTTTAGAGTTTCATTTGGCTTATTAATAGTGTTTAATTGAGATGTTAAACTATTATTTTGTTTTGTAAGAACTCTTACTTGAATATTTTGTTTGTTATATTTATCATTTAAAAGATAATATAAAATTCCTAATCCACCAGAGGTAAGAAGTAGGACATAAATGAAAAAAGTTTTTATCACGAATATACCTCCATAAAAGAGCTTGCTAGTATAAATATATTCCTTTTATTTATGAAATAGACTTAGTAAAATTAATAAGTAATATTAATAAAACTAGTAAAAGTTTAGTGATATAATTCTATGTGAGGAGTTGATGAATAAATGGCTAATACTAAAACTAATGTGATGAGGATACTAGATAATAGTAATATAAATTATAATATATATACATATGAGGTTAAGGATAGTGCTGTAGATGGAATATCAGTAGCTAATAAACTAGGAGTAGCAGTAGAAAAGGTATTTAAAACTCTTGTTACAAAAGGCCATAGTGGAGATTTTTATGTATTTGTAGTTCCTGTGGCAAAGGAACTGAATCTTAAGGCGGCAGCAAAGCGTGTTGGAGAAAAGTCGGTGGAAATGATAAAAGTTAGTGATATGCTTAAGATAACGGGATATATTAGAGGAGGATGCTCCCCTATAGGTATGAAGAAAAATTATAATACTGTAATTGATGATTCATCCCTGAATTTAGATAAAATCATTGTAAGCGGTGGTAAAATTGGATTTCAAGTAGAAATATCACCAAAGGATTTAATTCAGCTGATAAATGCTGAAACTAGCCCCATTGTGAATTAAAATATACATAAAAGAAATAAAGGTTGTCCTAGAAGATAATTTAATTCTTACTAAGACTACCTTTAATTATTATATAGCTAAAGAAAAACTAATATAATCTAATATAAAATCATCAGCTAAAGCTTTCATATCATTGTGTTGATCTAAAGAATGTTCATCATATACGCCTATAACCTTCATACCAGCTTTTTTAGCACCTTGTATGGCTGGAAGTAAGTCTTCAAAAACCATGCACTTATCTGGAGAAACGCCTAATTTATTGGCTGTTAGAAGATATACATCTGGAAAATCTTTTCCCCTTTTTACCTCATTAGTTAAGGTTATTGTATCAAAATATTCATATATTCCATTAGCTTTTAAGCAAGCTTCTAAAAGCAAAGTGTTATTGCTAGTAGCCAATGCAATTTTTATATTATTTTCTTTAAGTAGGTTAAAAAATTCTTTAACACCAGGTTTTAGTTTCACTTTATTACAATAAGCTTCATAAGCCATGTCATTCCAATGATCTTTAATTTCTTCTAAGGTATAGGGTAAATTAAAGGAATTCTTAAAGTAAATAGCTACTTCATTAAAGCTAAGATGAGCAATATCATTATTTAATGATGGAGGCACATCTAAATTATGTTTAGCTAGGTATTCTGTATCAATTTTATTCCATACCCACATAGAATCAACTATAGTACCATCCATATCAAAAATTGCAGCGTCTATATTTTTAAACATATATTATCACCCCCGCATATTAACATAACAAATAAAACTTTTAATGTAAAGTGTAATGAATACAATCTGAAAACTCTCTCTTACTACTAATAAAAAATAATAAAAAAGAATGTAATAAAATTAAAAACATATAATGTATTAGTAAAATATAAGGGGGAAAACTATGGATCTCTTAGGTAAGTTTTGGGGTATTATTTCGGTAATATTTACTTTAGGAGCATTGTCAAGAGTAGTATCTTTAGGGTTTTATAATAAGTTTATTAGAGGATTATCAAAGAAAAAACATAGAGAAATAATAAATAAAACTATTAACATAAATAGTATTTTAGAAGAAAACCATGGGGTGTTTGGAGTGGGTGCATTTATTTCTTGTATAATTCATATGTTGATAATGAATTATAAGGAAAGTTTTTCTTTTTGGGGGTTTGCAACCTTTGTATGTGTTTTAATAATGGCAGCTACTGGAATTATAAATAAATTTATTTATAGAGATAAGAGGGGCCAAATAAGAAAATTTCATACAACTATAATATTAATATATATTGTTTCTTTAGTAATGCATATAATTTTCACCAAATGATATATTGTTAAGGAAAGGATGTTAATATGTATAATAAAAAAGATAGTGTTCTTGTAACAGATTTAGGGTTTAGTTACAAAATACTATCTTCCTATAGTAAATAAAAACATATACGATAAAATAAAAAGGAACATGACATTCATGTTCCTTTTGGTCGGGGTGACAGGGATTGAACCTGCGACCTCATGGTCCCAAACCACGCGCGCTCCCATCTGCGCCACACCCCGCCGACAAAAATTATTATATGACATATTTAATAGGTTGTCAACATATTTTATGCAAAAAGTTTTGCGATATTATATATTATTTTTTAAAGTGTAATAAAAGGTATTATAAAACCAGTATATTGTAAATAATAAAAGATGTTACTGAATGTAAAAAGTTTAATAGATATATTTACATAATATTATTGTCATTAAAAAATGGAGGAGTACAAAAGATGAAGGAATATAAGTTTAGTGAGGCTTCTAAAAGATATATGAGAAAACAATTGTCTAATAGTATACTTTTATCAAGTCTTTTACTGATAATTACAATAGGATTATTTATAAGGAACAATCTTTTTTATGGGAGATTTTTATTAGTGTTTTTTATAGTAGGACTAATAGTTACAGGTCTTGTTACTAAAAAAGTAAGAATCATTGATGAGCTTAAATATATAAAAGTATATAAAGATAAATTTTGTATTAATAATAATATGAATGAAAAACCAAAAACTCTTTATTTTAGAGATGTAAATAAAGCAATGAGGGATAATAAAGGGATTATATTTTATGTGGGGAAAAGAGATTATAGAATATTATCTAGTTTTTTAGAGCAAAGTGAAGTCGATGAACTTTGGAAGAAGTTTTCTAGGTATAAATAGATATATTTACTATAATTAAATTCTATAGATTAGATTATGAGCATAGGTATATATTATTCTTAAATTAAGGGGGAGCATAAATGAATAAAATGAATGTTGCTACTTTAGGAGTAATTATATTAGTTATTTTGGGATTAGTGTGGATTATATGTTTTGATAATATAGATAATAGTAGCCATAAAATAATTAATAAAAAAAGAGAAATAATAAATTATGATGAGATAAAGGGAATTTGGCTATCTTATTTAGATTTATCAGCTATGCTTAAAGGGAAAAATGAAAATGAATTTAGAAAAAATATATCACAAGCAATAGATAATGTAGAATCTATGGGGTTGAATACTTTAATTGTACAGGTAAGACCTTTTTCTGATGCCTTATATCAATCTAAATATTATCCATGGTCTATATATTGTTCTGGCATAGAAGGTAATGCTCCGGGCTATGATCCTCTTCAAGTTATTATAGAGGAAGCGCATTTAAGAAATTTAAGAGTAGAGGCTTGGATTAATCCCTATAGAGTTAGAAGTGATAGTGTTAAGTTGCCGCTGTCTTCAGAGAATCCTGCTAGTAAATGGGTAAAGGATGGTAGTGATAATATAATAAAATGTAATGGTGGAATATATTATAATCCTGGCAAAGAAGAAGTTAGGCAACTTATAGTAAATGGAGTAAAAGAAATAGTGGAGAACTATGAAGTTGATGGAATACATTTTGATGATTATTTTTATCCATCTAGTGATGTGTCTATAGATAGTAAAGCTTATGGTCAGTATACAAGTTCAGGAGGAGAGTTAGATTTAGAGAGTTGGAGACGTGAAAATATTAATATTCTTGTAAGACAGGTTTATTCAATTGTTAAAGAGATAAGCCCAGAGGTAGTCTTTGGAATAAGTCCACAAGGCTCTATGGATAATAACTATAATAGCCAATTTATTGATGTGAAGAAGTGGGTTCAAAACCCTGGATACATTGATTATATTTGCCCACAAATATATTATGGCTTTTTAAATGATAATAGCAATTTTCAACAAGTTATTGAAGAGTTTGATAGTCTTGTTACTGAATCTACAGTAAATTTATATATAGGGTTATCTGTATATAAAGTTGGTAGTGAAGATACTTGGGCAGGTAGTGGAAAGGATGAGTGGATAAATAGTACAGATATATTAAAAAGACAGGTGGAAGCTTCAAGAAAGTTAAAAAAGTACAAAGGAATATTACTATTTAGGTATGATTCTTTGTTTAATCCATCATCAAATGTAAAAAGTCAGATACAACAGGAGAGAGGAAATTTAAAATCTTTATTTAAGTAAAAAAAGAAAGGGGTGACTATTTATAAGTCACCTCTATAGTTTTTTCTATACTTCCTATGCCACCAACTTTTATTAAATAGTCATTATGAATAGCTTCACCCGTGCAGATAATTTCACTTGGATTATTCATGTAATAACCTTGTTCGCAACATATGGTTAGTTTATCTTTAAAATCAAGTATGTTATGTTTCATTATGTACGCACATAATGCCCCATTAGATGTGCCCGTAGCACTTTCTTCATCGATACCTACACTAGGACCGAAGTTTCTAGTTGCAACAGTGCTTTTAGAATTTTCAGTTTCTAAAGAGAAGGCATGAAGACCTACTAAATTTAAGTTATCTGTGTATTCTTTTAGGCCTTGAAAATCTGGGTTTATTCTTTTTAGAACATTTAGAGATTTAACTGGGAACATTATATCTTTAAGCCCTGTAGAAATTATCATAGGTTTTAGTGTATGACCTTGGATTCCAGCATCTTCTAAGGTTATTCCTAATATATCACAAAGTTCTTTTACATCATCAATATATGAATAGAACTTAGGATTAGTTTGAGTCATAAGCACATAGGCAATTTTTTCATTATCAAAATAAATTTCTATATCTAAAGTACCGGCAAGAGTTTTTTGTTTTAATTTTACTGGACTTGTACTTGGTTTGATAAAGCCTAATTTAGCTAAGGTATAGAAAGTAGCGATGGTAGCATGACCACATAAATCAACTTCTGTTGAAGGGGTAAAAAATCTAACCTCATAGTCATAATCGTCACATTTTGATTTTATCACAAAGGCAGTTTCAGAAAGGTTTACTTCTTTTGCTATAGCTGCCATGTCATTAGAGGATAAGTCATCACAATCAATAACTACACCAGCCTTGTTTCCACCCATATCATTGTGAGTAAAGGCATTAACTATGTACACAGTTTTATTAAAGTTTGAATTCATTTCGTCACCTCGTTTATATATTAAAAATATAGCTATCTCAATTAAAGGATAGCTATATTAATTGGTATAAGATAAAATTAATTAGATAGATACATTTCACCAACAACATTTATATCTCCAGCACCTAGGGTAATAATAAGATCACCATCTTTGGCCTTTGATTGTAAGTGATTAACTATTTCTTCAAAGCTATGATAGTTTATTGCATCAACTCCTGTAAGTCTTATTGCATCGCCTAGTTTTACTGAATTAACAATTCCAGTATCTTTTTCACGAGCAGCGTATATATCTGCTAATAATAAATGCTTTACTCCATTGAAGGTTTTTACAAAGTCATCAAAAAGAGTTATAGTTCGAGTGTAGGTATGAGGTTGAAATACCACGTATAAATCTTTATGAGGATAATTTTTACAAGCATTAAGAGTAGCTTGAATTTCTGTTGGATGATGAGCATAGTCATCTATTACAGTAACACCATTTTTAGAACCTTTAAATTCAAATCTTCTATGAGTTCCTCCAAAGTTAGATAATCCTTTAATTATAGATTCATTAGAAATGTTAAGAGCTAAGGATGTACATATAGCAGCTAAAGAGTTAAGTACATTATGTTCTCCAGGCACATTTAACACTATAGAAAATAACATATGGTCATTTTTATATAAATCATAAGAACCGCAACCAAGAGAGTTATAAGTTATATTTTTAGCTTTATACTCACCATTATTTATTCCGTAAGTCATTACAGTACATTTATGATTATTTAATATATCAGAAACGTTACTATCATCACTATTGCATACAAGGAAACCATCCTCTGGTATGATATCTATAAATTTATTAAAAGTATCTTTTATGTGATTTATATCCTTATAAAAATCTAAATGGTCTGCATCTACATTTAATATAATTCCTATATAAGGATGAAATTTTAAGAAAGATCCTTTATACTCACAAGCTTCGGTAACAAAGTAATCACTATTTCCAGCAAGAACATTACCCTCTATAACATCTAATTCTCCACCTACTAATATGGTAGGATCCACTTGTGCTTCAATTACAATATGGGCAAGCATTGAAGTTGTGGTTGTTTTGCCATGAGTACCAGCAACAGCTACATTATATTTATGGCCAAGCATAATTCGGCCTAAGAATTCAGCTCTATCCATCATAGGAATCTTTAGTTCAATGGCCTTTTGAAACTCAGGATTATCCTCACTGATAGCAGCAGTGTATACTACTAAATCTGAATCTTGTATGTTATCTGCATTGTGTCCCATATATATATTTGCACCTTTATTTCTAAGTTTTTCAACCATATTTGAATTTTTCATATCTGAACCAGATACAGTATATCCGTTTTTAAGTAGAATCTCAGCAAGACCACTCATACTAATGCCACCAATTCCAATAAAGTGAACTTTTTTATTTTTATCTTGTAAAAAATCAAAACTCATATAATAACAACTCCTATATAAAATATAATACTACATTCATGAATTTATATATTAAAACATAGTTATAGATCAACCTAATAACCATTATATGTGTATAAAAATAAATGAATACCTAATATAAATTATATACAAAAATCTATATAAAAAACACATATATTTTAGAAAGCTTCGTAATTTATATATATATAGGAAAAATGAATTAAAATATCCGAAAAATTTAAAAGAAAATTCAGAAAAAGGCTTTTCGGATAGAAATAAATATGTTAAAATAAAAACAAAGTTAGAGATGGTTTTTAAGTATAATAACTAATTATATTTATTAAGTATCTAGGTGAGAATAATAGATATTTTCTAAGTGTATGTATATTTAATATCAATTACAATAACTACTAGATCATAAGGCTAGTAGAAATTTTCTGGAGGAGTGTGTTAAAATGTTAACAATTGGTCTGAGAGAATATGTAAATTGGCAACTAAATATTAATGGTGAAGAAGAGGATAAAATGCTCAATACTTGTGAAGAGAATGATATCATGGGTATGGAGTTTGAATATTTATTGTGGCAATTTAGCTTGTAAATTGCCAAATCTATTTTAAAGTCCCTATAATAATCGTAAAAAAGTCCTTAGCTTAAACTAAGGACTTTTTTATTATGTAATTATGTTAAAAAGTTGTGTTGTAAGTTTTGTAATTTGCAAAGAGTATTAACCATGGAGAAGATGATTACTCCAGCCAAGTTAGAAGTGATATTATCTTTATCAAATCTAGGTGCCACTTCACATATATCAAAGGTTATAACCCTATTTGATTTTAAAATGTGCTTAAGTAGTTTGATAACTATTTCAGGGTTTAGACCTAAGGTTTGTGTAGAACTAACCCCTGGTGCAAAAGAGGCAGAAAATACATCTGAGCAAATAGTTACATATATATAATCTTGATTTCTCATAAAGGTATTTAATTCTCTTAAAAGTTGCCAACCATCACTATATAGGATGTCTTTGGCGAGGGTGTATTGAACACCTAATTTTTTAGCGGTTTTAAATAGATCCACTGTATTGCTGTGTTGTTGTATCCCAATACAGAAATAGGAAAAATCCATATTTTTATCCTGACAAATATCAGAGATTTGTTTAAACATAGTTCCAGAACTTCCCTCGTTATTATACGGTCTAAGATCGAAGTGAGCATCAAAATTTATAATTCCGATTCTAGGTTTAGAAGATATTTTATCTAGATGAGATAGAACCCCATTATAGTTTCCAAAGGCTGTCTCATGTCCTCCTCCTAGAACTATAGGAAAAATATTTAAATCCAGTAACTTAGACACGCAGTCGCTTAAAAGCTTTTGCCCTTCACCAAGAGAAATGTCCTCAACTATGATATCTCCGGCATCAAAAATTTTTACCGATTGATTAAAAGTACAAGGTAGATTTGAAAGCTCTTTTCTGATGGATATAGGACCATTCATGGCACCTATACGACCTTTGTTTTTTTTAACACCTTCATGGCAGCAAAAGCCTAAAAGTGCAAAATTTAGTCCATCAAGAGGCTCAAGATCATCTCTTCGAAGATCAAGAGGTGTTATCCATTGATGCCATCTAAAGGCATCAAAATTATCGTCACTGTCTATTCTTCCTTGCCATAAGTTTTCGTTCATAGGTTCATAGTTTTTAATAAACATAAAATCACCCCACAAGTAACTTCTTAGTAGTATTATACGTTTTCAGTATAAGTCAAAGGAGAGATATTATCAATGTTATATGTAAAATAGTAGTTATATTTTATTTATTTTTGAATATACATATTTAAAGATAAAGAGATATGTATTGAATTAAAAGATATTGATAATAATTTTTAGTAATGAAATAAAAATAATATTGACAATTGAACGTATGTTCGATATCATATAAATATGAGAACAGATATGGGGGTTAAAGAATGGGAAACAAAGATTTATTCATTGAGTTAAAGTATAAGGCAGATGGGCAAGGACTTGAAGGTATAAATTTTTTAGAAGATGATAAAGAAATAGGTGGTCAGAAATACATGCTTTGTGGTGGAGTTTTAAATAAGAATGGAGGAAAACTTTTATTTAAAGCTAGAAATATACAAGAAGCTAATGAATTTACAAAAAGAAATCCTTTGACTTCGAAAATAGTGGTATGTAGCTGATAGACATTATAAATAATATTAAAATTAAAGGCTATTTCAAAATGAAGATTTATTTAATCTTTATTTTGAAGTAGCTTTTTTATTTACAATGAGGATATTTTTCGCTGATTAATCTGTGATTAACATAAAAGATGAATTTATATTGTTTTAAATAGTATATTAAAGAAAATAAAAAAAGTAATTGTAATATAGTAATAAAACATATAGAATAAAGGTGAATAATAAAGGCAAAAATAAAGATAAAATTCGGAAAGGTATAGTTTGTATGGAGAAAATTAAGCATAAATTTAATAGAAACCAAAGGGTTATTGGTATAACAAAAGTTTTAACAGAAAATCCTAATAAGGTTATAACTTTAAATTTATTTACAGAGAAGTTTAATGCAGCAAAATCTACTATTAGTGAAGATATAGTTATAGTTAGAGAAGTAATAGAAGGTTTATCCATGGGAAAGATAGAAACAGTAGCAGGTGCTGCAGGTGGAATAAGATTTATAAATGAAAAATCAAATGAAGATAGAAAACAGTTTTTAGAAGATTTGTGTGAAGCGCTAAGACAGCAATCTAGAGTTGTTCCGGGTAATTTTCTATATATAACAGATATAGCATATAATCCAAGTATTATTCAAAATTCAGCAATAATATTAGCTAGTAAATTTAAAGATATGAATGTGGATTATGTAGTTACAATAGAAACTAAAGGTATTCCATTAGGTTATGAGGTTGCAAAACAATTAGGAGTTCAGCTTGTTACAGTACGTCATGATACTAAGTATACAGAAGGCACTACAGTAAGCATAAATTATGCTTCTGGTTCAAGCAATAGACTTCAAACTATGACATTATCAACAAAGTCTATGAAGAGAAGTAGCAGATGTGTATTTGTAGATGACTTTATGAGAGGTGGAGGAACTGCAAAGGGAATTAAGGAGCTTTTAAGTGAATTTGACAGTGAATTATTAGGTAGTGGTTTTTTAATAGATAATGTAGAAGTTAAGGATAAGCTGGTAGATGATTATATTTCTTTAGTAAATTTTTATGGTATTGGAGAAGATGGAATTGCAATTGTTAGTCCATCTAGTGAAAAAAACGAATAAGTTACAAAAAATATGGAAAATGTTTCGACAAATAGAAGGATTTACAATGCATTAGTAGAATAATACATGAAAGCACATCTTGGAGGTGGAATTTCATGATAATTACAGACGTTAGAATTAGAAAAATTACCACAGAAGGAAAAATGAAAGCTATAGTATCTATAACTTTAGATAATGAATTCGTGGTTCATGACATCAAGATAATTGAGGGTCAAAGTGGTAATTTTATAGCTATGCCTAGTAGAAGAACTCCTGATGGAGAATTTAAGGATATAGCTCACCCAATTAATACAGAAACAAGAGAGAAAATTCAAAAATCTATACTTGACGAGTATGAAAAAGTTAAAAATGAAGAGCAAGTAGAAGATGAAATAGTCTAATTATAAAAAGGAGCGTAGCACTCCTTTTTATTTTGTGTATGGTTAATAGTATATCGTTAAAGTATATTTTCATCCGATGACTATTAGCTCTAATATTTCCATTTTCTTCAAAGTGGGAGTAAAGAGCTGATATGTCCCTGGATAACGATTTCTCCTAAAGGACAACGAGTTCTAAGTATGGAAAATACTGATACTAAGAATTCTGTTAGTAACCTTCAGAGGGAGTAAAATTCCCTCTGAAGTAAAGAACTCTGTTAATGTAAAAAATATACTTTGGTTGAAAAAGTGTAACAGTTTCAATATAATAGTATAGAAGTAGTATATAATAATAATAAATATGATAGATTAATATTGAGATTTTAATAGATATTAATTTTTAATTATTATAGAATAATTTATTAGGAAAGACCAATTACATTTTAAATGAAGAGGTGTATGAATTGTATAAATGTGCTATAATCCTTGCTGCTGGCGAAGGTAAAAGAATGAAATCTAATACTCCTAAGGTTTTACACAAAGTTTGTGGAAAAGAAATGATAAACCATGTTATAGATAATATAAGAAAGTCTGGGGTAGAAGAAGTAAGTGTGGTTATTGGAAAAGGTGCTGATAAAGTTAGAAAAGGCACTGAGAGTAGAAATATTTTCTACTCAGTTCAAGAAGAACAATTAGGTACTGGGCATGCAGTAATGTGTGCAGAAGAATTTTTAAAAGGTAAAAAAGGCTCAGTAGCTATATTTGTTGGAGATGGGCCTCTAATAACAGAAGAAACAGTTACAAAACTTACTAAGTATCATGAAGAACAAAAATGTAGTGCTACAGTATTGACATCTATAATGAGTGACCCTCTAAAGTATGGAAGAATAATTAGAGATCCTCAAGGAGAAGTAGAGAAAATTGTAGAGTTTAAGGATTGTAATGAAGAAGAAGTAAAAGTTAATGAAATTAACTCAGGTATGTATTGTTTTGATATAGATACATTATTAAGTACTTTAGGTAAACTTAATAATAATAATAATCAAGGTGAGTACTACTTAACAGATGTAATAGAGATACTAAAAAGTGAAAGTAAGAAAGTTGGAGCTATTTCTGTTGATGTAGAAGAAATTACAGCAGTAAATTCAAAGGTAGAGCTTTCTGTTGCTAATGATATAATGAGAAGTAGAATAAATAGAAACCATATGGATAATGGTGTTATAATTATGGACCCTAAAAGCACCTATATAGAATGTGATGTAATTATAGGTCAAGATACAGTTGTATATCCAGGGAATGTTATAGAAGGAACTACGGTAGTTGGTGAAAATTGTGTATTATACTCAAATAACAGAATAACTAATAGTATAATTGGTGATGATGTAACTGTAGAAAATTCTGTAGTATTAAACAGTAAAATTGGAAATAATACTACAGTTGGACCTTTCGCGTATATAAGACCGGAAACAACTATAGGTGATAATGCAAGGATAGGTGATTTTGTTGAAATTAAAAAATCATCAATAGGTGACGGCACTAAGGTATCTCACTTAACTTACATAGGAGATGCAGAAGTAGGAGAAAAATGTAATTTTGGGTGTGGAACTGTTGTAGTAAATTATGATGGAAAAGCAAAATACAAAACTACAATTGGAAACAATGTGTTTATAGGATGTAATACTAACTTAGTATCACCAGTTGAGGTAGAAGATAATACTTATATTGCAGCTGGATCAACAATAACCGAGAAAATACCAGAGGGCTCTTTAGCTATAGCAAGAGCTAGGCAAATAAACAAAGAGAACTGGGTATATGATAAAAATAAAAATAAATAAAATTTTAGGAGGACTACATAAATGATAAGCCATGGAAGAAATATTAAAATCTTTGCAGGAAACTCATATCCAGAATTAGCTGCTGATATTGCAAACCGCTTAGGGCTTTCTGTTGGAGAAAGTCAAGTTACTACTTTTAGTGATGGTGAGATTGCAGTAAATATTGGAGAAACTGTTAGAGGACTGGACGTATTTGTTATACAGCCAACTAGTGCCCCAGTAAACAATAACTTAATGGAACTTTTAATTATGATTGATGCACTTAAGAGAGCATCAGCAGGAAGAATAACGGCGGTTATTCCTTACTATGGATATGCACGTCAAGACAGAAAGGCAAAGGCAAGAGATCCAATTACAGCAAAATTAGTTGCTGATTTAATTACAGCAGCAGGAGCAGATAGAGTTTTAACTATGGATTTACATGCAGCTCAAATACAAGGATATTTCAATATTCCAGTTGATAATTTAGTGGGTTCACCGATACTAAGTGATTACTTTATAGAAAAAGGATTTAAAGATTGTGATGATGTAGTTGTAGTTTCACCAGATCTTGGTAGTGTTACAAGAGCAAGAAAGTTTGCTGATAAACTAAACGCTCCAATAGCTATTATAGATAAGAGAAGACCAAAGGCTAATGTAGCTGAAGTTATGAATATAATCGGTGAAGTAAAAGGTAAAAAGGTTATACTAATAGATGATATGATAGACACAGCTGGAACTATTTGTAATGGTGCTAATGCCTTAGTTAAAATGGGTGCTACTGAAGTATATGCTTGTTGTTCACATGCTGTACTTTCTGGTCCAGCCATAGAAAGACTAGAAGCATCAGTGATAAAAGAGTTAGTCATGCTTGATAGTATTCATCTATCACAAGAAAAAATGCTTGATAAGATAAAGATATTATCTATAGCACCGTTATTTGCAGAAGCTATTAGAAGAATATATGAAGAAGTTTCTGTAAGTAAGCTTTTTGATGAATAACATTAAACATTATGTGTATTTATAGTAAGTTTGGACAGTAATTTGGTTTTATTTAGGGGAGGAAGTTTTTCTTCCCCTATTTTTAGTATAAAAATGAATGTTTTCACCATAACTTTATAAATATTTTGTTAAAAATATTAATTTTAATGAGAAAATACTTGGACTTAAAGTTATTGTTATATAATATTATAAAAGATATCATGTAGAAATTATATTCGTAAATTAAATAAAATATCTTAAGTATTTAGGAGGGATATCAATGGAAGGTAATTTAGGAAAGATATTAGTTGTTGATGATGATAAAAATATATGTGAAGTAATAAAGATGTATTTGGAGAATTCAGGATACCATGTTAAGGTGGCCAATGATGGAAGAGAGGCTCAAGAAGCATTTACTAGTTATAAACCTGATTTAGTGCTTTTAGATGTTATGTTACCATACATGGATGGCATAGATGTGCTAAAGTGGATAAGAAGGGATAATGAAAAACCAGTTATAATGATAACTGCAAAAGGAGAAACTTTTGATAAAGTTTTAGGACTTGAGCTTGGAGCAGATGATTATATAGTAAAACCCTTTGAACCTAAGGAACTTATGGCTAGAGTTAAGGCTGTTCTAAGAAGATATACTGCAGAGGGTGATAGTAAAGAAACATTAACCTTTGATAATTTAGTTATAGATATAAATTCATATAATGTAACATACATGGGACAGGAAATTAAAATGCCACCTAAGGAGTTTGAATTATTACACTTCTTAGCAAGTAATAAAAACAGAGTATTTACAAGAGAACAGCTACTTTGTGAAGTGTGGGGATATGATTATCCAGGAGATTCAAGAACTGTAGATGTTCATGTGAAGAGATTAAGAGAAAAGGTAGCAGGAGGAAATAACTGGCAGTTAGAAACTGTTTGGGGAGTTGGATATAAATTTGAGGTGAAATAGATGGTGAAAAATAGCTTATTTTCTAAAATGGTTGTTACTTACACCATTATAATTACAGTAAGTTTTACTATTTTAGCTGCATTTCTTTCCTTTTGGTTTCAAGATTATTTTATAAAGACGAGACAAAGTGATCTTACTAGACAGGCAGATATAATTGAAGGTATTGCAACAAAATATTTAACTGGGGCATCATCATATGAAGAATTAACTACAAATATAAAGTTTATATCAACATATATAAATGATGATATAGTTCTTGTAGATAGTAATGGATATGTTTATTCAGTTACTAACATTAAATATACTCCACTTATAGGGAAACAGATTTTTCATGATGATTTGGAAAATATAAATAATAGTGATTATATAGATGCTTTTAATGAGTATGGAGTTTATATGGATGAGAAAGTATACGTTATGATGAAAGTTGTAAAAGATGCTAAAGGGCAATCTATGGGAGCCACTTTATTTAGTGTATCAACAGATATTTTAGATAAATCACTTTCTAATGTTTATCAAATAATTTGGTTATCTGCAGTTTTCGCTGTAATTGCTTCTTGTATCGTAATTTATTATTTTTCTCAAAAGATGATAGTTAATCCGCTATCAGAAATGAGTGGGGTTGCAAGAAAAATAGCTCAAGGGGATGTAGATAAAAGAGTTGAAATTCATTCTGATGATGAAATGGAGGAGTTTGCAAATGCATTTAATGTGATGGCAGACTCGCTACAAAAGGTAGAACAAAATAGAAAAGAGTTTATTTCAAATGTTTCTCATGAGTTAAGGTCTCCAATGACATCTATAAAAGGATTTATAGGTGGAATTTTAGATGGAGTAGTTCCTGATGAAAAACATAAGTATTATCTAAATATAGCCTATGAAGAAATACAAAGATTAACAAGACTTATAAATGATTTACTTGATTTATCAGCAGTGGAATCGGGTACTTATAAGTTGGAGAAGGTACCTGTAGACATTAATGAAATAGTGAGAATATGTATATTGAGAAATGAAAATAGAATAAGAAATAAAAATTTGGATGTACAGGTGTTTTTTGAAGGTAGTGAACTGTGGGTACTTACAGATGGAGATAAAATAACACAAGTTGTAACTAATCTTTTAGATAATGCTATTAAATATGGAAAAGAAGATGGATCGATACAAATATCCTGTAGAAAAAAAGGTAAGAAGGCTAATATATCAATTTTTAATGAGGGGTCTAATATAGATGAAGAAGATATAAAACATATCTGGGAAAGATTCTATAAAGTTGATAAATCAAGAACACAAAAAGTGAGTACAGGATTAGGGCTTTCTATAGTTAAAAAGATTGTTAGCTTACATGATGAAGAAATATGGGCGTGTAATAAAGAAAATGGAGTTGAATTTATATTTACTTTACAATTAGCAAAGAAGAGTATGTAATAATCTTAAGGAGCTAAGAGAGAGGAGGCTATTATGAGCAATTTTAATGATGATTATAAGGATGTTAGAGCAAAAATAACCTTTAACAAAATTAAGAAAAGACGTAAAGGTAAAATTGTTGCAATTACTATATTTTGCTTATTTGTAGCCTCTTTAGGTGGGGCTGTTACAGCTTTAGTGGTAAACACTGAAAACGAAAATTATTATGTTCAAGGTAATAATAAAGACGAAGAAGTTAATACCACTAATTCAAAGCTTCAATCAGCTGCTCACAAAGCAGCTCAATCTGTTGTTTCAGTTATTAAGGTTATTGCAGATGATAAGTGTATAAAAGAAACTAATGTAGGTGTAGGCGTTGTCATAGAGAATGGACAATATGTTATAACTAGCTATTTAGGTATTGAGGATGCAACCAGTGTTAAAGTGAAGTTACACAATGACATTGTATATAATGCATCAATAATAGGATTTGATAGTATTTATGATATTGCTATGATTAAAATTAATGGCGAAGCATTACAACCTATGACCATAGCTAAAAATTCTACTAAGGTTGAAAAGGGTGATAGAGTTATTAGTGTAGGAAACCCTTTGGGTAAATCTTTTAATGAAAATATAGAGGTAAGTACGGTGTTAAATACTAGAGAAAATATAGTATTTAAAAATAGAGAAACTAAAGTAGCTGAGTCTTTAAGAATGATAAAGACTTCAGTTATTCCTAAGTTTATCAATACTGGAGCAGCTTTATGTAATTTGGATGGAGAACTTATAGGAGTAAATAATACTACTATGACATATCATAATGAATTTTTAAAAAATAGTTTTTATATTTCAGCAGAAGATCTAGAGCCTATTACCTATGGAATTTTAGATAAGCAAGATTCTCTTATTAACCATATGGGAGTTTATGGGGAAGAGGCTATTTCCCAAAGTGAAAATGGTATCGATGGAGTATATGCAAAGGAAGTTACAAGAAATGGTTTAGCTTATGAAGTTGGAATTAGACCAACAGATATAATTGTTGAAGTGAATGGTGTGAAAGTTAATACTGTCAGTGACATAAATTCTATAATGAGTAGATTTAAAAGTGGAGAGACAATAAAATATAAAGTGTTCAAAAATGGTGATTATGTTGACTTTAAAATAAAGATTTCAGAGTGATATATAAAAAGTAGCATTTAAGGATGCTACTTTTGTTTTTAGGTAAAACTTCTAGTATAATAGTCAAAGAAGATTATTTTTATGTTAAAAGATACTATGTTATAGAATATATTGGAGGTAATTATGTATTTAGTTGTGGGATTAGGAAATCCAGGAGATAGGTATGATAAAACAAGACATAATGTAGGGTTTGATGTAGTTGATATGTGTGAAAAAAAGTATAACTTTAGTATAAATAGGACAAAATTTAAAGGAGTATACGGTGAGAGTAGTATAGCCAATGAAAAGGTTATATTTTTAAAACCTCAAACTTATATGAATTTAAGTGGAGAAAGCGTTAGAAGTATAATAGACTTTTATAAAATACCAGTAGAAAATATTATAGTTATATACGATGATATTAGTCTAGAAGTTGGAAGACTTAGAATAAAGGGAAAAGGAAGTGCAGGCGGTCACAATGGTATTAAGAATATAATTTCTCATTTAGGTACTGATAGTTTTTCGAGGATTAAAGTTGGAATTGGAGAGCCAACCTATGACTTAGTTGAGTTTGTTACAGGAAGATTCTCTAATGAAGATAGAGAGATTATTGAAAAATCTTTTGAGGCAGCAGTGGATGCAGTATCAGTGATCATAAATGAAGGAATTAATCAAGCTATGAATAAATTTAATTCTTTTAATGCAGGAAAGTAGTAAATAGTTTAAGAGGTGATATTTTGAGACTAAAAGGAGTAATGACACCTTTAAAGTTAAGTAGTGAATATAGAGATATAAAGAGATATATAAATGAGGAAAAGTTTCCATTAGGCATACATGGTCTTTCGGAATCTGGTAAGAGCTACTTGCTATATGGTGTTTATGAAGATATAGAAAAAAGTATGCTAGTGCTAACTCATAATGACATGGAAGCTAAAAACATATATGAAGATCTTAGCTTTTATTGTAATGATGTATATTATTTTCCTACGAGGGAGGTAACTTTTTACAATGTAGAAGCTGTATCAGGGGACTTGAGATGGGAGAGGCTGAAAGTATTAAATAAGATTCTTCATGAGGGAAAATGTATTGTTGTAACCTCTATAGAAGCTTTAGCAGCATCCTATGCTCCTGTAGAGTTATTCAAGAAGTTTTCATTTGAAATTTCTTTAGAAAGTACAATAGACATAAGAGAGTTGAGCGAAAAACTTGTACAGTGTGGTTATGAAAGGTGTAGTGTTGTAGAAAACATAGGTCAATTTTCAATTAGAGGGGGGATAATAGATGTTTATCCTCCTATTAGTAGCATGCCATTTAGGATTGAGCTTTTTGATGATGAAGTTGATTCCATAAGAACTTTTAATAAAGACAATCAAAGAAGTATAGATAAAGTAGATAAAGTGGAAATATTTCCAGCTAAAGAGATAATTCTTACAGAAGAGGTTATAAATCTTGCAAAAGAAGAAATTAGAAAAGAATTGGATGGAGCCATATCAAGATTTAATAAATCTAAAGATAAGGATGCTTTAGAAAGAATAAATTCTACAGTTAGGACAAATTTGGAGAGTCTAGAGGAAACTTGGACTTTTGAAACCATTGATAGCTATATTCCTTATTTTTACAAAAACAAAACTACATTTTTAGACTACTTTAAGGATAGTTTAGTCGTAGTGGATGATGTAAATAGGGCTATGGGTAAGTTGGACAGTGTATACTTTGAATTTGAAGAGAATTATGAAAATTTTCTAAGTAGAGGTAATATTTTACCGAAACAAGGAGAACTACTAATACCTAAAGAAATGATTGGAGAAATTTTAGAAGTGAGTAAAACTATGACTCTACAGAGTTTAGCAACTGCTTCTAATGCATTAAAACCAAGAAATTTAATAGCATTTTCTCAGATTACAATTCATGATTATCATGGACAGTTAGACATGCTTATTGAAGATATAATAGAGAAAAAGAAAAAAGGATATAGAACTTTAATTTTATCTGGTACAAGAACAAGGGGAGAAAGATTAATTGACACTTTAAGAGATAGAGGGATAGAAGCTATTTATAAAGACCTAGTTTCTAGCATTCAGCAAGGGGAAGTAGTGGTGACCTTTGGAAGTTCTATTAAAGGATTTGAGTATCCTGATTTAAAGGTATGTGTGATATCAGACTCTGAGGTTTTCGGTCAATCTAAGAGGAAAGCCACAAGAAGAACTACTAAAAAAGGTGCAGGAAAAATAAAAAGCTTTACTGATTTAAAGCTTGGTGATTATGTAGTACATGTGAACCATGGAGTTGGTGTATATAAGGGTATTAATCAATTGGATGTACAGGGAAATAAAAAAGATTATTTGGTTTTAGAATATAATTCAGGAGATACTTTATATGTCCCTGTAGAGCAATTAGATTTGGTACAAAAATATATTGGTAGTGAAGGTAAATCACCGAAAATAAATAAATTAGGTGGAAGTGAGTGGGCAAAGGCTAGAAATAAAGTAAAAAAATCTGTTGAAGATATTGCTGAGGATTTGGTTAAGCTTTATGCTATCAGAAATACTTTAAAAGGTCATAAATATTCCAAGGACACCCCTTGGCAAAGTCAGTTTGAAGGAGAATTTCCATATGAGGAAACCCCAGATCAGTTAACTGCAATTGAAGATATTAAAAAAGATATGGAAAGCGATAAACCTATGGATAGGCTTCTTTGTGGGGATGTTGGATATGGGAAAACAGAGGTTGCTCTCAGAGCTGCCTTTAAGTGTGTTATGGATGGAAAACAGGTAGCTATATTAGTACCCACTACAATACTAGCAGAGCAACACTATAAAAATATGTTAAAAAGGTTTTCAGATTTCCCTATTAAAATAGGAATGATTAGCAGATTTAGAACTGCGTCTCAAGTTAAAGAAACTTTAAATGCTCTAAGAGAAGGAAATTTAGATATTATAGTAGGTACTCATAAGTTGCTTCAAAAGAGTGTGGCATTTAAGGATCTAGGTTTATTAATTGTAGACGAAGAGCAAAGATTTGGGGTTAGCCACAAGGAGAAGATTAAGGAAATAAAGAAAAACATAGATGTATTAACTTTAAGTGCTACTCCTATTCCTAGAACCCTACACATGTCTTTAACAGGAGTAAGGGATATAAGTATAATAGAAACTCCTCCTGAAGAAAGATATCCTATTCAAACTTATGTTGTAGAATTTAATGATCAACTTATAAGAGATGCAATAATTAGGGAAATGAATAGGGGAGGACAAGTATTTTTTGTATATAATAGGGTTGAAACTATAAGTGATATGGCAACATATTTACAAAAGTTGGTCCCAGAAGCTAGAGTTGCTATAGGTCATGGTCAGATGACCGAAAGAGAATTGGAAAAGGTAATTATAGATTTTGTAGATAAAAAATACGATATACTTTTAAGTACAACTATAGTAGAGACTGGTATAGACATTCAGAATGCAAATACTATGATAATAGCAAATGCGGATAAGATGGGATTATCTCAACTATATCAATTAAGGGGAAGAGTAGGGAGAACCAATAGGATAGCGTATGCTTACTTTACTTATACTAAGGATAAGGTTTTAACAGAAGTTGCAGAAAAAAGATTAAAGGCAATAAAAGACTTTACAGAATTAGGCTCAGGATTAAAGATAGCTATGAGAGATTTAGAAATAAGAGGTGCAGGGAATATAATGGGAGCAGCTCAATGTGGTCATATGTCTGCTGTTGGATATGACTTATATTGCAGAATGCTTGAAGATGCTGTAAGTATTGTAAAAGGTGAAGTAGATAAGGAACCTATTGAAACTACAGTAGATATGAAAATTGATGCATATATTCCTAGTAACTATATACAGGATGAAACTCAAAAAATTCAAGTATATAAAAAGATTGCATCTATTGAGTCCTATGAGCATATGTTAGATGTTATTGAGGAGATTGAAGATAGATACTCTAATATTCCAGAAAGTGTTTATAATTTAATGAATATAGCGTTTTTAAAGGCAATTGCTAGAGAAATTGGGGTTTTAGAGATAAAGGATACTGGAATTCAAGTACAGATAACCTTTAAAGACAAGTCATACTTAACTTCTGAAATGGTAAAATATATACTAGACAATTATAAGAGACAAATCACATTTAAAATGGGAGATGTTCCAGTTCTAGTGTATAAGAGTAAAGATATTAATAAAAAGGAGCTATTAGATATACTTATAAATATTATTAAGGATTTATCAACAATGAGTAAATAGATTTAGCTACTATTTATTTAATAGTATTTTTATGGTAAAATTGAATAGCAATAATAACTAAAAAAACCGAATGGAGGATAATAAATTGATAAAATTAAAGAAGATTTTAGCTGGTCTAATGGCGTCTACACTAATGCTTTCAGCAGTGGGGTGTGGAATGATAGAAAAAACAGAGGCAGGTATTAATAAGACAGTAGTTGCTAAGGTTTATAAAGAAAAGATAACCTTAGGAGAAGTGGACAGTAGGTTAAGTACGGTTTATGAGCAAGTAAAGGCTCAGTACGGAGAAAATTATAAAGAAAATTCAGAGGCTATGGAATATATAAAGAAGCAAAGATTAAGTATACTAGATACTATGGTTAATGATATTGTCATAAAAAATAATGGTGAAAAGCTTGGAGTAGTACCTTCTGATGAAGAAGTTCAGACTAAGGCTAAAGAGAAACTTGATGAGATAAAGAAATCCTTTAAAACTGATGAAGAGTATAAAAGTGCTCTTAAAACAGCTGGAGTTACAGAAGAGAGCTTCTTAGAAGAATTAAAACCAGCAGTAATATCTAATGCTGTATATGAAGAGGTAGTTAAAGATGTTACTGTTACAGATGAAGAAATAAAGACTTACTATGATAGTAATCCAAATTCATATACTGAAAGTCCTAATAAAGTTAGGCCAGCACACATACTAGTTAAGACAGAAGAAGAAGCTAAAGACATAATTGCAAGATTAGATAAAGGTGAAGATTTTGCTAAGCTTGCTACTGAAAAAGGTACAGATGCTACAAAGGACAAAGGTGGAGACTTAGATTGGATTGAATATACTAGCAATCAGTATGATAAAACTTTCTTAATGGCAGCTATAAGTCTTAAAAAAGGTGAATATACTAAGGCTCCTATATCAACTCAATTTGGATTTCATGTTATAAAGTGCTTAGATAAAGAAGAGTATCCTGTTAAGCCTTTAGAAGATGTTAAAGGAGCGATTAAGGATGCTCTATTAGAACAAAATAAATATAACGTGTGGGTAGAAAAAGTAACTGCTTGGCAAGAAGAAGCTAAAATAAAATTATATGAAGATAAACTAAGTTAATAATTGGTAAAAAGAGATTGATGTCATATTTGGCATTAATCTTTTTTATTTTTTATTAATGAAAAAATTTCTAGGATGTATAAAATTTGCGTTAAGAAGGATAATAATAGCATTAATACTATTTACATAAATAAGGAGGATATTTAATGAAAGCTACAGGAATAGTAAGAAGAATAGATGACTTAGGTCGTGTTGTAATACCAAAAGAAATTAGAAGGACATTAAGAATTAGAGAAGGAGATCCACTGGAAATATTTACAGATAGAGAAGGGGGAGTTATATTAAAAAAATATTCACCAATAGAAGAATTGAGTGAGTTTTCTAAGGAATATAGTGAGGCATTACATCAAACTATTGGTAATATAGTGATAATCTGTGATAAAGACTCAATCATATCTGTAAGTGGTGGGACAAAGAAAGATTATTTAGATAAAAAGATTAGTAATGAAGTAGATAAAATTATGGAAATGCGTAAGGCTACTCTTCTAGATAAAAACTCTCAGGGGCTAATACCTATATGTGATGGAGAGTCAGCAGATGAATATACAACACAAGTTGTAGCACCTATAATTGCAGAGGGAGATACCGTAGGTACAGTAATCATAGTTTCAAAAGAAAATGTGAAGTTTGGAGAACTAGAGTTAAAGCTTGCGGAAACAGCAGCTTCATTCTTAGGAAAACAAATGGAACAGTAAATGCTAAAAAGCATAAATATCTATAAGATAAAATTAAATAAAGGATATAATATATAATTATTGCCATAGGATTGATATTAATCACATCTTATGGCAGTTTTTTTATTATTAGATAAGTTAAAGTTAATTGATATTAGGTATATATTATATGCATTAAGTAATAAAATGTTTCTCATCAAAATACTTATTAACTATACAAAGTATTTTTAGGAGGAAGTATGAAAAAACAATCGCTTTTAAAAGGAACTATGATTTTAGGAATAGCTACTATTTTTGCACGATTTTTAGGTTTGTTTTTTAGAATACCAATACAGGGATTAATTGGTGACCAAGGGATGGGATATTATCAGATGTCATACCCTATATATATGACTTTTGTAGCAATAGCATCAGGAGTACCTATTGCTATGTCAAAATTAATATCAGAGTATAATGCGCGCAACGATACCAATGCTGTTAAACAGGTACTTAAGGATACTCTTAAAATAATGATTCCACTTGGGATAATAATATCATTTTTAATGTTGTACTTTGGAGATAATATTATAAATATCTTAAGGTGGGATAATAAGTCATATAAGTCCTTTTTGATTATATCCTTAGCACCTATATTTGTATGTATTATGTGTACATTCAAAGGATATTTCCAGGGACTTCAGAATATGAATAATACTGCAATATCTCAAATTGTAGAACAGATAGGTAGGGTAGTTTTTGGCGTTATATGTGCATATTTATTACTTCCTAAAGGAATTGAATATGCAGCAGCGGGAGCCGCATTTGGAACGGTAGCTGGAGGATTGCTGGGAAGCATTTACTTGGTAATAAAATATTTATTTGTTAGATCAAAGTCTTATAAATTAAAAGTGAAAAGGAGTAATAAAATACTATCAAACTTAGTACAAGCAGCATTTCCTATATCCGTAGGAGCTGCAGTTGGAACGATTATGGCTTTAATTGATTCTATAATAGTACCTCAAAGACTCTTGTTAGCAGGTTATACTATTCAAGAAAGTGCCATATTATATGGTCAATTTACAGGTAAGGCTATGACTCTTCAAAATATTCCACTGGCACTTTCTATTGCTCTATGTTCAGCTTTAGTACCTATAATATCAGAGGTATATTCTATGCATAATCAAAATGAATTATACAGAAGGGTAAACATGGTATTTAAATTATCTTTTGTTATAGGTATTCCAAGTGCATTAGGGTTATTTTATCTTTCAAAACCTATTATGGGATTAGTGTTTATGGGAGATGTAGCAGGGCATGAAATACTTAAATTATTATCTTTATCAATACCATTAATTATAATAACACAGACTACTACATCGCTTTTACAAAGTTGTGGTAGATATATGAAACCGGTATATTATCTTGCTATAGGGTGTCTATTTAAGGTAATCATTACCTATGTTTTAGTAAGTAACTCTAGATTTAATATATATGGTGCAATAATTGGAAGTATAGTTGGATATGCAGTAACTAGCATTTTAAACTTGAAAGAGGTTAAAAAACTGCTCAAAGTAAAGATAAACCTATATGAAGTAGTTATAAAACCTTTATTTGTGTCATTAATTATGATAATATCTGTTGTTTTTATATATAATAATGTCTATAATTATACACAGAGTAATGGAATATCTTGCTTAATAGCTATTTTCCTTGGCATGGTAATATTTGGAATACTATCGATTATATTTAAAATATTTACCATTGAAGATATAAAGGGAAAGCTCATTAAAAACTAAAAGAGGAGTAGATTCAAATGATTACAGTGGTTGGTTTAGGACCTGGTTCTAAAGATGCTTTAACCATAGGTGTACTAGAAATTTTGAAAAGTAATAAAAATATATACTTTAGAACAGAAAAACACCCTAATGTTAAATACTTAGAATCTATGGGTGTAAAATTTAATACCTATGATAACTTTTATGAAGAATATAATAATTTTGACCATATATACAAGGCGATTGCAGAGGATCTTATAAAAATTTATCAGCAAGAAGGAGACTTAGTATATGCAGTTCCAGGTCACCCCCTTGTTGCAGAAAAATCTGTAACTATATTATTAGATCTCTGCAAGGAGAATGGAATAGAGGCTAGATTAATGCCATCAGTAAGCTTTGTAGATGCAGTTATAGAGAGCTTAAGGATTGATCCAATAGAAGGGGTAAAAATAATAGATGCCTTTGATATAAGAGAACAGGTCATGGATAAGAGATTAGGAGTAATAATAACCCAGGTATATAATAAATTTATTGCTTCTGAAGTTAAGTTAGCTCTATGTGAATATTATAGTGATGATAGTGACATATACTTTGTAAGAGCAGCAGGCATACAGGGAGAAGAAAGTATAAGAAAAATTAAACTATACGATTTAGATAGACAAGAGGATATTGATTATTTAACTTCCATATATATTCCTAAAGATCTTAAAGGTCCTAAAGATTTTAAGGATTTAATAAATGTGATGTCTACTCTTAGGAGTGAAAATGGGTGTATGTGGGACTTAGAACAAACTCATGAATCTTTAAAAAGAGGTTTAATTGAGGAATGTTATGAAGTTATTGAAGCTATAGACGAAATGGACGATAATAAACTTATTGAGGAGTTAGGAGATGTACTTTTTCAAGTAATATTCCACGCTCAAATTGGTAAGGAGGAGGGTTATTTCAACATAAATGATGTAGTAGCAGCTATAACTGAAAAAATGATAAGTAGGCATCCACATATATTTTCAGATGTAAGAGTTAAAGATACAAATGAAATATTGGAGAATTGGGATGAAATTAAAGTTAAAGAAAAGAAATTTACTAGCTATACCGATGAATTAAAACATGTTCCACGTTGTATGCCTGGACTTATTAGAGCAGAAAAGGTTCAAAAAAAGGCTGGTAAGGTAGGGTTTGACTGGGATGACGTAGAACCAGCTATGGAGAAAGTTATAGAAGAATTACAAGAGATAAAAGATGTATATAAAAATTCAGATGTGTCAAAAATACAGGAAGAGGTAGGAGATTTAATCTTTGCCACAGTAAATATTGCAAGACTTCTTGACATTGACCCAGAATTTGCAGTAAATTATACTATAGATAAATTTATAAAACGCTTCCAATTTATTGAGGAATCTGGCATTAAAAAGGGTATTGATATGAAGGAAATGACATTAGAAGAAATGGAAACCCTTTGGAGTGAATCTAAAAAGTATGATTTATCAACAAAAAGATAAATTTTTTCAAAAAAAAGAAGGATTCTAGGTAACTTGTAAGAATATTGTAAGTATTATTTTATGTAATTAAAATATAAATTACGTAAAATTAACATTAAGGAGGTACTATTGTGAACAAATCAGAATTAATAGCAAAAATGGCTGAAAAGTCAGGACTAACAAAAAAAGATAACGAGGCGGTATTAAAGGCATTTATAGAGAGTGTTGAAGAGGCTCTTGAAGGTGGAGAGAAAGTTCAACTAGTTGGATTTGGTACTTTTGAAACTAGAGAAAGAGCTGCTAGAGTAGGAAGAAACCCAAGAACAAAAGAAGAAATACAAATACCAGCATCTAAAGTTCCTGTTTTCAAAGTTGGAAAAGAATTTAAAGACATAGTAAATAAATAATTACTTGAAAAAGCCTAGAAATGTTCTGGGTTTTTTCTTCTATTCAAAGGGATACAGGATAAAGTATAATTTCATTAAAATTTTTATATAGTTTAAGGAGGCAACTATGAGATTAGATAAATATTTAAAGGTTTCTAGAATAATTAAAAGAAGAACTGTTGCTAAAGATGTATGTGAAAATGGTAGAGTATCCATAAATGGAAAAGTAGCAAAACCAAGTACTACTATAAAAGAAGATGATATAATAGAAATTCAATTTGCAAATCAATTATTAAAAGCAAGAATTATAAATATTGCTAATCATGTTAATAAAGAAGATGCTAAGAATATGTATGAAATAATCAGTGGGGAAGAGGATAAGGAATAAATAGTAGCATAAAATATTTTTTAATGAATATATCTTTATAGAAAGCTAATATGTTTTTAGGTTTAAGGGGGATATTATGGAACCAAATAAAGATATGTCATTAGAAAATAAAAAGAGTTTTATTGCGTTAGAAAATAGAAAAAAGATGACTTTAGATGGAGTTTTAGAAATATTAAGCTTCAATGATGAACAGATACTTATAATAACTGTGTTGGGAGATATGGATATCAGAGGTGAAGAGTTAAAGATGACCAAGCTAGATGTTCAAAATGGAGATGTGGTAATAACGGGGAAAATATCTTATGTAGTATATACAAGTGAAGAAAAGAGACCAAAGAAGCGAAACAGTATTATTTCTAAAATATTTAGGTGATTGAGCTATGATATTTGATATGGGTAGGCAAATAGCATTGTTTATATTCTCCTTACTTAGTGGAATGCTAGTTGGTATTTTCTTTGATGTATATAGAGTAATAAGAGGTTTTGAAGAGCCAGGAACCATCATAACAGCAATACAGGATATGCTATTCTGGATATTAACTGGCATTATAGTATTTATTTTTATGATGTATACAAACTATGCTTACATGAGCTTTAATGTGTTTGTATATAATTTAATTGGATTATTTATATACTTTAAACTATTTAGCAATATATTTATATTAGCATACGGAAGCATATTAAATGCCATATTAACGTTTTTTAGAGTAATATTTTATTATATATTCTATCCTATAAGAATTATTTTCAGCAAAATAACAAAAAAAATATAAAATTTATAATATTAAGGGTTGAAGAAAATAAAAATTCAAATTACAATATAGCTATAGGTTAATTTGACTACTTGAAAATAAAACCTATGACATGTTACTATTTGTAATAAGGAAGGAAAATCGATATGAAGAAATTCAGCATAAAAAAGATAGGTCTTTTACTTATAGCTCTTTACGTAGGCTTTACATTTATAAATCAACAAATAATAATGTTTAGACAACATAAAGATATTGATAGTTATACTTCGGAGTTACAAGCAGCACAAGAAAAGAATCAAAAGTTACAGGATGAGATTAAACTATCACAAGATAGTCGGTATATAGAAAAACTTGCAAGGGAAAAGCTTGGGTTAATTAGAGAAGGAGAATCTCCTGTAATAGACAGTAAATAAAGTGAAAATTACTATGACTAATTATTATTAGTTATAGTATATATAAATTTAAATTATAAATTTAAGGAGGGTCTTTTCAATATGACCTTAAAGGCTGGAAGCATTATAGAAGGTAAAGTAGTTAATATCACAAACTTTGGTGCATTTGTTGAAGTGGAAGGGAAAACAGGCTTAGTTCATATATCGGAAGTATCTGATGTATTTGTTAAGAATGTACATGATCATTTAAAAGAAAATGATGTGGTTAAAGTTAAAGTCATTTCTGTAGATGATAATGGTAAGATGAGCTTATCCATAAAGCAAGCTGGTACACCAAAAAAATCTTTTAAACCCGTAGATATAGATTGGGAAAAGGAAAAATCTAAAACTACAAGTTCAGGAAGTTTTGAAGACAGGATGTCAAAATTCTTAAAAGATAGTGAAGAAAGATTTCAAGATCTTAAAAAGCACCAAGATGGTGGAAAAGGTAGAGGATATAGCAGAAAAGGATATAATTAAGCTTTATACCGAAAGGATTAAAGAGTGCTTTTTAAGCACTCTTATTTATTTTAATGTCAGTTAAATTAAAACCTAGCTTTTTTTATATTTAGTTATAACAAGCCAATAAGAAATAAATAAAAAATATAAAAAACTATATAAATACTGTTGACATAGTTAATAATATACCATATAATAAATATTGTCGCTGAAAGGTGATGACACAAATGCTGGAGTGGCGGAACTGGCAGACGCACAGGACTTAAAATCCTGCGGTGGTTAAACACCGTACCGGTTCGATTCCGGTCTTCAGCACCAAATAACGCGGGGTGGAGCAGTTGGCAGCTCGTCGGGCTCATAACCCGAAGGTCGTAGGTTCAAGTCCTGCCCCCGCAACCATNNGGAGTGGCGGAACTGGCAGACGCACAGGACTTAAAATCCTGCGGTGGTTAAACACCGTACCGGTTCGATTCCGGTCTTCAGCACCAAATGACGCGGGGTGGAGCAGTTGGCAGCTCGTCGGGCTCATAACCCGAAGGTCGTAGGTTCAAGTCCTGCCCCCGCAACCATAAAGATGGATTGAATATATATTCAATCCATTTTTTTCTTTTAAATAAGATTATTTAAAAGAAAAAAGTTTAATGAATTGAATTTAAAAACAGAGTTCAAAAATGAATATAAATATAAGTATATTAATTAATTATATTTATATGAAAAATATTTTCCCCATGAAACCTTTTATAATTATTATTCATGACATAAAAATATAATATATGAAGATAAGAAAATTAAGAGGTATAGATTTACTAAAGTCATACTATAAGCCGAATAACTTAATAATTTAGAACCATAAATTAAAAATGAAAAGAGAGATAAAATGGAGTTTATTGTAATAAATTTCTTTATGTAGGCCCCATTAAATTACATTTATTTCCAACAAGCATTGATATAATTAACCTGTAAAAAAAATACAGGTGGGTGAAATTATTATGCAATATGGAGAAAATATTAGGACGTATAAAAGAGTAAAAAGCAGTATGGTTATTAGTAATGATAGGGATGGTGACGGAGCAAAAATAGTAGCGAAGAGTATTGTGTTTTTCTGTGTTGCTATATTAGTTAGTAGAGTAATAATGATAAATAAATCTGCACCTTTTGGAATTGCATTTTTACTTACAATACTATTCTTAGGAGATAATAAATTATCTTTATTTGTTGGGCTGGGATCTATATTGGGCTACATAACTACAATAGGTGCACTAGAAAATTCCTTAATGTATATAACTATAGTTCCAACTTTGGTTATAATATGTTTAATTTTAAATAGTTTTATAAAAAAGAATATTCAAAAGTTTGTTATTATAGGAGCAACTTTAATAATGATTTTTGCATATACTATGTTAGTAAATCAGTGTACACTACTGTTGGCACTTGGAAATACTGCATTAGAAGGAGTAAGCATAATACCTGTTTACTTAATACTGGAGTATAGTATTAATAGTTTTAAAAAGATAAGAACAAAGCATTTATTTTCAAATGAAGAAATAGTTTCTATGAGTATATTAATAGCTTTAATAATTGCAGGTACTTGGGGTATTGAAGTTTTCAATATATCAATTTTAAGTGTATTAAGCATTGCAGTTGTATCTATTATAGGTTATGTTTGTGGTACAAGCATAGGTGCTACAGCAGGAATTGCTATGGGTGTAATTGTGGGAATGTCTAGCCAGAATATTTTTGGTTATGCAACAGTATTGGGAGTATGCGCCTTAACTTCAGGGATATTTAGAGAAGGTGGAAAGTTGATTTCATCTTTAGCATCATTTATAGTATTTTGCATAATGAAGATTTATATAGCTACTTATATACCAGAAGGAATTTCACAATTTATATTAGCAGAAGGGATTTTATCTACAGCGTTATTTATAGTCATACCTAATGGTATATATGAAACTATATCTGGGGAGTTAGATGTAGAGAAAAAAAGCAAAAGATATGAAGAAGGATATGTTAATAAAGTAAAAGGAATTTTCACAGATAGGTTAGATAAATTTTCTGAAGTGCTTCTAAATATGGCTGGTACGTTGAATAATTTAGTTGATAATGATAAGCTAGATATGAGTACTAAAAGTAGTGGGCTAATAGAGAATTTAGCTAATAGAGTATGTAATAGTTGTGATACATGTGGAATATGTTGGGGAAGAGAAATGATAAATACCTATAAGGCTTTTGGAGAACTTTTAGAAAGTGCTCAGAATAAAACTAACATTTTTCCGCAGTTATTAGAAAAGAAATGTATAAGGAAGGCTTCGCTAATAAGAAATACAGAAGATATTATAAATAAATTTATTATAAGTGAAATGTGGAGAAGTAGATTAGCGGAAGGCAGAGAGCTAATTGCAAATCAATTCAATAATATGGCTAAGTCTGTAGATGAGATTATGGAAGAGTTTTCAGCAGACTTTAATGAAGATAAAGATTCGGAAAAAAAGATTATGAGAATTCTTGAAAAGTACGATATAGAAGCTGATGATGTATTTGCAATAAAAGACAAGAATGAAAGATTAAATATACAGATAACCTGTAATTCTTGTAATGGAAGAAATTTATGTGTAAAAAAAATACTACCTTTAATTAATGACTGTGTAGATTATAAAATGAAATTAAAAGCCGACGGTTGTAAGATTAATCCTATAACTAATAAGTGTACAGCTATGTTTGAAGAAATACCTAAGTTTGGAGTAACTACTAGTGTATCTAGGGCATGCAAAGATGGACAAACTATCTTTGGAGATAATTTTAATTTTGGAGAAGGATATGATGGTAGTTACATGATGGTTATTAGTGATGGAATGGGATCGGGTCCACAGGCAGGAAGAGAAAGCAAGGCTGTAGTTGAATTAATTGAGAAATTTACAAGCGCGGGCTTTAGCAGAACTACAGCTATAAATACAGTTAATTCTATAATGAGCCTTAAATTTTCAGAGGATGAAAAATTCTCTACAGTAGACTTAAGTGCAATTGACTTGTATAGTGGAGAAGTAGATTTTATGAAGGTGGGAGCAGTAGCTAGTATTGTAAAGAGTGGTGATACCATAGATATTATTAAATCTAGAAGTTTACCTATTGGAATACTAGATGAAGCGGATATAGAGATTCATAGTAAGAAAGTAAAAAATGGTGATTTGATTGTTATGTTAACAGATGGAGTTACAGACTGTGATGAAGAATCTAGTGGAAAGATAGATTGGATATTAGATTATTTATGTAGAAATGATAATGTGAGTCCAGAGGAACTATCTAAGGGTATAATTAATGAAGCAAAGAGAATAGGAAAAAATAAGGTTAAGGATGATATGACAGTTATGGTTTCTAGAGTTCACACAGCTTAATTTGGGTTAAGTAAATTGGAAAGTTAATTATAGCTAATTTATAATGGTTATAATAAAAAAAGTGAAGAGGTGTGTAAACATTTCTTCTTTTTTTTATTATATTTGTTTTAAAATTCTTACATTTATGATATTATGACTTAAAACTATATTTTTAGGAAGTGTTTTTATGGTAGATAAAGAGTGGCCGAAAGTACATAATAATAGTATGAGAAATCAAGTTATTAAAACTATTGAACAAAATAGAATGTTGAATAAAGGAGACAAAGTTATAGTTGCATTATCTGGAGGTCCTGACTCTATAAGTTTATTGCATGTTTTATCTACATTAATGGATGATTATAATATAAAACTATATGCAGCTCATGTGAATCATATGTTAAGAGGTAGTGAATCAGATGAAGATGAAGCTACTTGTAGAAGGTTTTGCAAAGAAAATCAAATTGAATTCTTTAGCAAGTCTGTAGATATAAACTTCATAGCTTGTGAAAACAATATTTCCACAGAGATGGCTGGTAGGGATGCCAGATATGAATTTTTTGAAGAGCTTCTAAAAAAGCTTAATGCAAATAAAGTTGCATTAGCTCATAATCTTAATGATCAAGCAGAAACGGTACTAATGAGGTTAATGAGAGGAACTGGAATAGAAGGGCTTATAGGAATTAAACCTGTAAGAGATGAAGTATATATAAGGCCAATAATAAATGTGAGCAGACAAGAAATCGAGGGTTACTGTAAAGAAAACAATCTTCCAGCTAGAATAGATCAAACAAATTATGAGCCTATATATTCAAGAAACAAGGTCCGATTAGAGCTGATACCTTATATACAACAAAACTTTAACTCAGATATAATTATAACATTAAATAGAATGTGTGAACTTATCAAACGTGATGAGGATTATATTCAAGAAAATGCAATCAAAGTTTTTCAAAAATATTGTGATATAGGAGAAGATAAGGTTATAATATATAAAGATGCATTTTATCTTCATCCATCTTTAGTAAGTAGAGTTATAAGAAAAGCTCTATTAGAAGTCAAGGGTGATATAAATAATATTCAAAGCATACATATCGATAATATTATAAACTTACAAAAATCTGGTACAGGAAAGTTTACAATTGTTCCAAAAGAAATATTAATCAAGAATGTATACGGTAATATTGAAATAACAAGGCAAAAAAAACAATGTAAAGTTGATATAGATACTATTATAAATCTTAATATGGGTAATAATTATATTGAAGAGCTAGGACTTAAAGTATACATAAGATATATAGATAGTGACAAAAAAATGAATTTTAAATCTAATGATAACATAAAATATTTTAATGGTACTAATATAAAACATATAACATTAAGATTTAGAAGGAATGGGGATAGATTTTCTCCTTTTGGGATGAAAGGTAGCAAGAAGTTAAAGGACATATTTATAGACTTAAAGATTCCAAGAGAAGAAAGAGATTTTGTGCCTCTGCTTTGTTTTGATGAAGATATTTCATGGATAATAGGATATAAAATAAGTGATAAATTTAAAATCCATGAAGGAGTAAAAAAAATTATAGAAGTAAGTGTGGAAAGGCAGGAAAAACATGAATAAGGACATTAAAGAAGTTTTATTAACTGAAGAGGTTTTGACAGAAAAAATTAAAGAAATAGGGGCTAAAATATCAAAGGAATATGCAGGGAGCGATTTAATTGTACTTGGTATTCTAAAGGGTTCAGTAATGTTTATGTCTGATTTAATGAAAAACATAACTATACCTTGCAAGATGGATTTTATGGCTGTATCTAGCTATGGAGATGCTACACAATCTTCAGGAATAGTAAAAATAATAAAGGATTTAGATTTTGAAATAAAAGGCAAGGATGTGTTGATAGTAGAAGATATTATAGATAGTGGAGTAACTCTTAAATATCTTATGAAATACTTAGGTGCTAGAAATCCAAGGAGCCTTGAAATAGCTTGTTTACTTAATAAACCTGAAAGAAGAAAGGAAGAACTAGATGTTAAATATCTTGGTTTTGATGTTCCGGATTATTTCTTAGTAGGATATGGTCTTGACTATGCTGAAATTTATAGGAATCTTCCTTATATAGGAATATTAGATGAACACGTATATATGAAGTAGTAAAGTTTTATACTATATAGATATAATCTTATTTATTTTTAAAATAGAATAGAATAGTAGTTCATTAATAATTAATATTATTGATGTTGTAAAGGAAAAACTCATATGATAGAATTTTTAGTGATATTGAACCGTAGAGAGAGGGGGGCTTTAAATGAAAAAAATTTCTAGTGCAACAATTTGGTTTTTAGTATTAATACTAGTTATATTTTCTGCATTATCATTATTCGATAGTACAGGAACTTTAAAAGAAATAAGTGTAACAGAATTTGAAAAATATATGCAACAAAAACAAGTATCAGCCATACAAACATCGTCTGATGGTACATCAGTAAGGGGTAAATTAAGTGATGGTACTGAATTCAATGTAAATATTTTACAATCTAGGTATTCTCAAATACTTAAAGAAAATCCAAACCCTAATATGAATGAAAAATATGATCCACCTGCTACAGTTCCAGTTTGGATGAGAATTTTACCTACGCTTCTTGTGATAGGAATGGTAGTGTTATTTTGGGTAATGTTTATGAATCAATCTAGTGGAAGCGGAGGCGGAGGCGGCCGTGGTGTTATGAGCTTTGGTAAGAGTAAAGCTAAGATGGCTGTACCTTTAGAAGGTGATAAAAAAGTTACCTTTAAAAATGTAGCTGGAGCTGATGAAGAAAAGCAAGAGCTTGAAGAAATAGTAGATTTTCTTAAAAATCCTAAGAGATATATGGAAGTAGGAGCTAGAATTCCAAAAGGAGTACTATTAGTTGGTCCTCCAGGAACAGGAAAAACTCTTTTAGCAAAAGCAGTAGCTGGAGAAGCTGGAGTTCCGTTTTTCAGTATATCAGGATCAGATTTCGTTGAAATGTTTGTGGGAGTTGGAGCTTCAAGAGTTAGAGACTTATTTGAACAAGCGAAAAAGAACTCTCCTTGTATAATCTTTATAGATGAAATTGATGCTGTAGGTAGACAAAGAGGTGCTGGTATGGGTGGAGGCCATGATGAAAGAGAGCAAACCTTAAACCAACTTCTTGTTGAAATGGATGGGTTTGGTGTAAATGAAGGCATAATAATGGTAGCTGCTACAAATAGACCAGATATTTTAGACCCAGCTCTTTTAAGACCAGGTAGATTTGATAGACAGATAGTTGTTGGTGTACCTGATGTTAAAGGAAGAGAAGAAATATTAAAGGTTCACTCTAAGAATAAACCTTTAAATGAAGATGTAGAATTAAAAATACTTGCAAAGAGAACACCAGGATTTACTGGGGCAGACCTTGAAAATCTAATGAATGAAGCTGCTTTATTAACTGTTAGAGCTAGAAGAAAAGTTATAACTATGGAAGAGTTAGAAGAGTCTATAACTAGAGTAATGGCTGGACCAGAAAAGAAATCTAGAGTTATTAGTGAGAAAGATAAGAATTTAACTGCATATCATGAAGCTGGTCACGCAGTAGTATCTAAATACTTACCTAATTCTTACGCTGTGCATGAAATTAGTATTATTCCAAGAGGTATGGCAGGAGGATATACTTTACATCTACCTAATGAAGATACAGCATATACATCTAAGTCTAAACTTAGAGATGATATGGTTGGTCTTTTAGGTGGAAGAGTTGCTGAAGCATTAATTCTTGGAGACATAAGTACAGGAGCAAAAAATGATATAGATAGAACTACATCAATAGCTAAGAAGATGGTTATGGAATATGGTATGACAGATGCTCTAGGGCCTATATCTTTTGGTAAAGATGATGGTGAAGTATTCATGGGAAGAGACTTTGGAAGAACAAGAGATTTCTCTGAAGAGGTTGCATCTAAGATAGATAGAGAAATTAAAGCTTTAATTGATGAGGCTTATGAGAGAACAGAAACTATTCTTAAAGAAAATATAGATAAACTTCATGATGTTGCAAAAGCTCTACTTGAAAGAGAAAAACTTACCGCGGAAGAATTTAATGCAATAATGGAAGGAAAAACTCTTGCAGAATTTGATGCGGAAAAAGTAGTGGTAGATTCTCCAAAAGAGGAAAATGATATTCCTGTAGAAGAAAATAGTATTAGTTCTAATGATAAGTTTAAGGATTGGAATGTAGAAGCTCTTAATGATGAAGTGTCAACAGATGAAAATCAGATAGAAGAAGTTTCAAATAATGAGAGTAACACATATAAAGAAAGTTAATACATTGTTTTAAAAGCACAGCTATTGCTGTGCTTTTTTTATAAAAGTAATTATGTTATAATGAACTTGAAAATGGAAGTGTATTGAAGAAACTATTGAGACAACTATATTTATAGTTATCATAGCTTAATTTATTTCTGAATTTTGAAAAAATAATACAAATAAATATAATACTTGGGAGGTTAATTTATGAAAACTGATATTGAAATTGCTCAAAGTTCAAAGATGATACCAATTTTAGAGGTAGGAAAAACCTTAGGTTTAACTGAAAATGATTTAGATCTTTATGGAAAGTATAAAGCAAAGATATCCCTAGATGTTCTTGCAAATAGAAAAGATAAGGATGATGGGAAACTTATATTAGTTACAGCAATTAATCCAACTCCAGCAGGAGAAGGAAAATCTACAGTAACTATAGGACTTGGTCAAGCACTTTGCAGTTTAGGCCAAAATGCTGTTATAGCATTAAGAGAGCCTTCATTAGGGCCAGTTTTTGGAGTTAAGGGAGGTGCTGCAGGTGGCGGATACGCTCAAGTAGTACCAATGGAAGATATAAATCTTCATTTCACAGGAGATATGCATGCTATTACAACAACAAACAATTTGTTATCAGCAGCTATAGATAATCATATTCATCAAGGAAATGAACTTAGAATAGATTCAAGAAGAATTATATTTAAAAGAGTTTTAGATATGAATGATAGAGCTCTTAGAGATATAGTAGTTGGTATGGGTGGCAAGCCGAATGGATTTTTAAGGGAAGATGGATTCACAATTACTGTTGCATCTGAAATTATGGCAATACTATGTTTATCTAGCAATCTTATGGATCTTAAGGAGAGATTTGGAAAAATACTTGTGGCATATGACCTTGATGGAAATCCAATATATTGTAAGGATTTAAAAGTTCAAGGTGCAATGGCTATGCTAATGAAAGATGCTATAAAACCTAATCTAGTACAAACATTAGATAATACGCCAGCAATAATTCATGGAGGGCCCTTTGCCAATATTGCTCATGGTTGTAACAGTATACTTGCAACTAAAATGGCATTAAAGTTAGGAGATTATGCTATTACTGAAGCAGGATTTGGCGCAGATTTAGGAGCAGAGAAATTCTTTGATATTAAATGTAGGTATGGAGGATTAAAACCAAACTGCGTAGTTATAGTTGCAACAATTCGTGCATTAAAACATCATGGTGGAGTTAAAAAAGATGAATTAAATATTCCAAATGTAGAAGCATTATCTAGAGGTGTTGTGAATTTAGAGAAACAAATAGAAAACATACAAAAATTTAATGTTCCAGTAGTTGTGGCTATAAACAAATTCATATCAGATAGTGATGAAGAAGTTAAGTTCATAGAAGAGTTCTGTAAAGCTAAGGGTGTAGAAGTATCTTTGACCGAAGTTTGGGAAAAAGGAGCAGAAGGTGGAAAAGACTTAGCTAATAAAGTTATTTCAACTATTGAAAATAAAGAAAGTAAGTTCCAAGTTTTATATAATGAAGAATTAGATATTAAAGAAAAAATAAAAGTTATTGCAAGGGAAATTTATGGAGCAGATGATGTTGAGTTTACAGCATCGGCTAAAAAACAGATTAGTGAAATCGAAAAATTAGGACTTCACAAAGTACCTATCTGTGTAGCTAAAACTCAAAATTCTCTTTCTGACAATCCTGCTTTATTAGGAAGACCAACAGGATTCAATATATCTGTAAAAGAAGTTAAATTATCAAATGGAGCAGGTTTTATAGTTGCTTTAACAGGAACTATAATGACTATGCCAGGACTTCCAAAGGTTCCTGCTGCAAATAAAATAGATATTCATGAAGATGGAACTATAGAAGGTCTATTCTAAATTCTTTAAATTTAAATTAGATTATATATTAATTAGCTTACCAATTAATCAGATATAATTAAAAATTAAAATTTATTTACTAATCCTATGATTTTCATAGGATTAGTTTTTTTTATAAATTTTAATAGAGAGGAATTAAAATTTATTTAAACAGAATACTATAACTAAGATTATCTAAATTGTAGAAATTTTTAAATAAGAAATTCACAGAAAAATGAATTAAAACTTGCAATGAATATATACAAATGGTGTTAAATGTGTTATTATTATATACGGTAAAGTTAATATGTCAGGAGGCAGTAAAATGAATAAACTTGAAGTGTTTAATTCGCTTAAAGAGACATCACATTTAGGTGGTGGAGATAGTCAATTGCAAATGCAACACAACCTAAATAAACTTACAGCGAGAGAAAGAGTTCTTGCATTATTAGATGAAGGAACATTTGTAGAAATTGGTGCTCTTGTTTCAGACAATGGAGCCGGTGTAATTACTGGTCACGGAACTGTAAATGGTAGACTAGTATTTATATATAGTTGTGACTATACAGTTGAAGGTGGAACTTTTACAAAAGCTATGGGAAGAAAAATAATAAATATTCTTGATAATGCTGCTAAAATAGGTGCTCCTGTAGTTCAAGTTATTGATTCCATAGGTGGAAAATTAAATGAAGGAATAGAATTACTTGGTTCCTATGGATTAGTTTTAAATAAGTATGCTAAGTTAAGTGGTGTAGTTCCAAGAATATCAATTATTTGTGGTCCTTGTAATGGGATAACATCATTGATTGGTACAATGAGTGATGTAGTGGTTGCTGTAGATGAAATAAGCGATTTAAGTGTATCTTCTTTAGGGAAGCTTACTGAAAAAGAAGGTAAATATGTGGATAAATCAATGGTGAGCAATGGAGTAAGTGCTAATAAAAATAGTAATGCGCATATAAATACTGCTACTGAAAATGAAGCATTCCAAGTTGTGAGAAATATAATTTCTTATATGCCATCAAATAATTTAGAATTACCTACTGTTAGTGATGAAGATTTAAATTTAAATATAAGTAAGCTAGATCTTGATGAAATGGTTGCAAAGGACAATTATTCCTTAGATGAAATTTTAAATAATATAACTGATGTAGATAGTATTATAGAGATATATAGAGGATTTGCTACAAACTTTAGAACTGTACTGGGGAAAATTAACGGTTTGACAGTTGGAGTTATATTAAACTCTAATAATAAAGAAATTGATAATTTAGGAGCAAATAAAGTTGCAAGTTTTGTGAAATTATGTGACAGTTTCAACGTATCAATTTTAAGCTTAGTAGATACTAAAGGAGCATCAGTTTCTTTAGAAGAAGAAAATAATGGACTTGCTAAAAATATAGGAAAGCTTATGTATTCGTTAATTGATGCTTCAGTTCCAAAGGTTTCTTTAGTTATTGGAGAAGCATATGGCCTTGGATATGAAGTGTTAGCTTCAAGAGAATCAGCTTTTGATGTTACAATAGCTTGGCCAACAGCAAAGGTATGTTTAACAAATCCAGAAGAATATATAAAAGGATTACACAGAGATGAGATATTTAACTCAGAGGATCATAAACAAGGGGAAAAAGATGTAATTGCTAAATATTATGATGAAGTAACAAGTCCATATAATTTAGCTAAAATGGGAATTATAGATGATGTAATAAAACCAAGCGAAAGCAAGCAAAGGATATTTGCTATGCTAGATATGTTACAAAGTAAAAGAGAATTAAAATATCCTAAAACACATGGTAGTACACTAGTTTAGGAGGAGTAAAATATGAAAGAAACATTATTCAGAAACTTCACTCTAGATAATTTATCCTTTGCATTAGGTGTAGCTGCCATTGCTATGATAATAGTGTTTGGAGTATTAATAGCACTTATGCTAATAATTAAGTTACAGAGCTTTTTATTAGGAAGAGATTATAAAAAGAAATCCAATACTAATGATGAGCCTAAGGAAGAATCAATTACGGTAAGTGAAGTTGATAACACTGTGCAAGCAGTAGATATTAATAAAGAATATGAGTTAGTGGCAGCTATAATGGCATCACTATCTGCTCATACTGGTAAACCACTAGATGAGCTAAATATAAAGAGTATAAAAAGGATTAATAATAATTCAAGTTGGAGAAGTGCTTCTATTAAATAGAAGCATTGTTAGGAGGATATTTCATATGAAAAAGTACAATGTTACAGTTAATGGAAATTTATATCAAGTAGAAGTAGAAGAGGTAAAGGGTGAATTTGCTACACCAGTAGCACCAATTTCACCAATAGCACCAGCGCAACCAGCGCAACCAGCACAACCGGTAGCTCCAGCGGTAGCATCAACTCCAGCACAAGCACCAGCTGCATCACCAGTAGCATCAACAGCAGATGGTGCAAAGGTAGAATCACCAATGCCAGGAACAATAGTTAAGGTGCTTGCAACTAAAGGTGCAACAGTTAAACAAGGAGAAGTTCTCTTTGTGCTTGAAGCTATGAAGATGGAGAATGAAATAATGGCTCCAGTAGATGGAACTGTAGTAGAGATAAATGTAACACAAGGAGCCGCAGTTAATACTGGAGATATATTAGCTGTTATTGGATAATAGGAGGTCAACTTAAATGAATGTTTTTGAAGTAATTAAGGATTTGATTGCCTCTTCTGGGTTTGCTGCCTTAACATGGCAACAAGCTGTAATGATAGGAGTATCTTTGGTTTTCATATGGTTAGCAATTGGTAAAAAATTTGAACCTCTTTTGTTATTACCTATAGCCTTTGGTATGTTACTTACTAACATACCATTAGGTAATATCATGGCCGAGCCTGTAGGTAAGGAAGTAGGAGGATTGTTATATTACTTATCAAAAGGAGTTAAGTTGGAAATATTCCCTCCACTTATATTCTTAGGGGTAGGAGCAATGACGGATTTTGGTCCATTACTTGCTAATCCATCTAGTGTACTTATGGGAGCGGGGGCACAATTTGGTATTTTCTTTGCTTTTGGAGTAGCTATTCTTTTTGGATTCACACCACAAGAAGCTGCATCTATAGGAATTATAGGAGGAGCAGATGGTCCTACAGCTATATTCTTAACTAATAAACTAGCGGGACATTTGTTAGGACCTATTGCAGTGGCAGCATATTCATATATGGCACTAGTGCCACTTATACAACCACCAATAATGAAGGCCCTTACAACTAAAGAAGAGCGTAGAATTAGAATGGGACAACTTAGACAAGTTAAGCAAATAGAAAAGATTGTATTTCCTATAGTTGTAACTATAATGGTAACTTTATTATTACCATCCTTATTGCCATTAATAGGAATGTTAATGCTTGGTAACTTATTTAAGGAGTCTGGTGTAGTTGGAAGACTTTCAGATACTGCACAAAATGCCTTAGTAAATATAGTTACTATATTCCTTGGACTTTCTGTTGGAGCAACTGCAACAGCTGAGGCTTTTATAAATCCTAAAACCATAGGAATAGTTATAATTGGAGTAGCTTCCTTTGCTATAGCTACAGCAGGAGGAGTAATTATAGGGAAAATTATGTGTAAATTAACTAAAGGTAAGATAAACCCATTAATTGGATCTGCTGGAGTATCAGCAGTACCTATGGCAGCTAGAGTTTCTCAAGTTGTAGGTCAAAAGGAAGATCCTACTAACTTCTTACTTATGAATGCTATGGGAGCAAATGTATCTGGAGTTATAGGAAGTGCAGTTGCAGCGGGTGTATTATTAACTTTATTCGGAGTTTAATATTAAGTGAAATTGTAAATAGTTTATAAAAAAGGTATGTACTTTTAAAATAAAGGTATATACCCTTTTTTATTTGATAATAATAAAAAAAAGGAGGCGATTATTATGAAGGGTATAATGATTCAATCTCTAATTGAAAAAGAAAATGAGATTATTAAAAGTTATAAAAGTTATCTGACAAACATACCTGTTCAAGACATTGACAGCAAGGTACAGGACTCTATTGTAAGACATAATAATCATGTAAATACTTTAAAAAATATTATTGGGAGGTAGGGGCCAATGTTCAATGGTAAGGAAAATGAAAAAAACATTAGAAGAAATTATATAAACAAGAAAGAGGAAAATTTAAAAAAATTATATCTGAATATTATGAATAATTCCAATGATGGAACATTAAAAGGAGAATTGTATGAGATTTTTAAAGATGAGTTGGATATAATAAATAGTAATAATTTTATATAAAACATAATAGAGTAGTCTACAGTGGTATTACATAAAATTCATTAACACATTAAGTAGTATTAACTTAAAAAAGTTAATTAAGTTATATAGTTAAAGTGTTAAATGTGTTATAATAATTAGGAACATTTAAAAAGCAGCTTAAAAGCTGCTTTTAATTATATAGAGGTGACATGATTATGATATTCGTATTAGACGTAGGAAATACTAATATAGTATTAGGTATTTATAAGAATGAGGAATTAATAGTTGAGTGGAGATTATCTACAGATAATAGAAAAACTTCTGATGAATATATGATAGAAGTAGCACAGCTTTTTGCTTACAACAAGATAGAGGTTACCGATATATCAGGAGTTATTATTTCATCAGTAGTTCCCAATATAATGTATTCCCTAGAACATATGGTTAGAAAGTTTTTTAACAAAAAACCTCTAGTAGTAGGTCCGGGAATAAAAACTGGAATAAATATAAAATATGATAATCCTAAAGAAGTAGGAGCAGATAGAATAGTTAATGCAGTAGCAGCTCATGAAATGTATAAAAAACCATTAGTTATTATAGATTTTGGTACTGCCACTACTTTTTGTGCAGTAGCTGCTAATGGAGATTATATAGGTGGAACTATATCGCCAGGTATAAAAATATCTTCAGATGCTTTATTCCAAAGAGCTGCTAAACTTCCAAGAGTAGAGCTTATAAAACCAGAAACAGTTATTTGTAAAAATACAGTAGCTAGTATGCAAGCAGGTATTGTATATGGTTATATAGGTCAAGTTGATTTTATCGTAAGTAAAATTAAAGAGGAAATGATAGCATTAGGTGAGGAAAATCCTATGGTAATAGCTACAGGAGGTCTTGCTAATCTTATAGCTGAGGGATCAAAATCTATAGATAAAGTTGAACCATTCTTAACTTTAGAAGGACTTAGGATTATATACGAGAAGAACAGAGAATAGGTGATAGAATGAAAATTTCAAATATAAGCTTCGAAAATCCTGTATTTCTAGCTCCTATGGCAGGAGTTACGGATATAGCTTATAGAGGTATATGTAAAGAAATGGGATGTGGACTAGTTTATACAGAAATGGTTAGTGCAAAAGGGTTATATTATAATAGTAAAAATACCGGAACACTTATGAGAATAAGTGATGAAGAAAAGCCAGTTGCATTACAGATATTTGGAAGTGAGCCAAAGATAATGGCATTTGCTTGTGAGTCTATTCAAAGTATGGATGGAGTTGCTATTATAGATGTAAACATGGGATGCCCAGTACCCAAGATAGTCAAAAACGGAGAAGGTTCTGCTTTGATGAAAAATCCTAAGCTTGCCGGCGAAATTGTTAAAGAAATGAAGAAGTCTACAAATAAGCCTATTACAGTAAAGTTTAGAAAGGGTTTTGATTCAAATAACATAAATGCTGTGGAGTTTGCTAAATATTTAGAAGATGCAGGAGCAGATGCAATAACGGTGCATGGAAGAACTAGAGAACAAATGTATGAAGGTAAGGCGGATTGGGATATAATAAAGCAAGTAAAGGAAGCTGTTTCTATACCGGTCATTGGAAATGGTGATATTTTTGAGGCAGAAGATGCTATAAATATGAGGAAACAAACTAATTGTGATGGTATAATGGTAGCGAGAGGTGCTATGGGGAATCCTTGGATATTTAAAGAGATAAAACAAGGAATTGACGGTAATGCTATAGTAAAGCCTACTGATGTAGAAAGAATAGATATGTGCATGACTCATTTGAATAGAGCTGTAAAGTTTTTTGATGAAAATAAGGCTGTAAGAGAAATGAGAAAACATATAGCATGGTATATTAAGGGATTAAGAAATTGTACCGAAATTAAAGAAAAAATCAACTCTGCTATAACCTATGATGAAATGTATGATTTATTAGAAAAATATAAATTAAATTATGAAAAGTGGTATTTTTAATATAAATATGCCTTTATTGACAAGGAATTGCAGCTGTTTTATAATTAATCAAAGATTATAGAGACTATATATGATACAATTGAGTATTTATAATGATATAGAATTATTTAGTAAGATTGAAGGGGAGAGAAAAATGAGCGAAGCTAAAAAATACGTGATGACTTACGAAGGAATAAAGAAGCTTGAAGATGAGCTAGAGTACTTAAAAACCGTTAAGAGAAAGGAAATAACAGAAAAGATAAAGGTTGCTTTAGGATATGGGGATTTAAGTGAAAATTCAGAGTATGACGAAGCAAAGAATGAGCAAGCATTTGTTGAGGGAAGAATTATACAACTTGAGAATATGCTAAGAAATGCATCGGTGGTAGATGAAAGTGAAATACCTAAAGATATAGTTAGTATAGGAACAAGTGTGAAAGTGTTTGATTATGAATTTGATGAAGAAATAGAATTTTATCTTGTTGGATCTGCTGAAGTAGACCCTTATGAAAATAAAATTTCAGATGAGTCCCCTGTTGGAAATGCTCTTATGGGGAAAAGAACAGGAGATATTATAGAAGTATCAACTCCGGATGGAATTAGCAAGTATAAGGTGTTGGAAATTAATAGATAATCATAAATGAAAAACTAGGAGGAATGCTCTATGGCTACAGAAGTTAACAATGATAATTCACAAGAGATTGTAGTAGATAATGAACAATTACAAGCTCAAGAAGCTGAATATAATGAACAAGTAATGATAAGAAGACAAAAGCTAGCTGATCTTCAAGCCCAAGGAAAAGACCCTTTTGACGTATATAAGGTTGAAAGAACTCATGAGGCTCAAGAAATAAAGGATAACTATGAAGAACTTCAAGAAACAGAAGTTACAATTGCAGGAAGACTTATGTCTAAAAGAATTCAAGGAAAAGCTGGATTCTGCGATATTCATGATAGATCTGGTAAAATGCAAGTATATATAAGACTTGATAGGGTTGGAGAAGAACAGTTTAAAGATGCGAAAACTTTTGATATAGGTGATTTTTTAGAAGTTACAGGTATACCATTTGTAACAAAGACAGGAGAAACTTCTGTTAAAGCTAGCAAAGTAACTTTAATTTCTAAATCATTAAAACCACTTCCAGAAAAATGGCATGGTCTTAAAAATCCAGATTTAAAATATAGACAAAGAGAAGTAGACCTAGTAATGAATAAAGATGTAAAGGATACTTTTATTAATAGAATAAAAATTATAAAAGCTGTAAGAGAATTCTTAGATAATAGAGGATACTTAGAAGTGGAGACTCCTATTTTATCTCCTATAGCTGGAGGAGCAGCTGCAAGACCATTCGTAACTCATCATAATACCTTAGATATAGATATGTATTTAAGAATTGCTACAGAATTATACTTAAAAAGATGTATAGTTGGTGGACTTGAAAAAGTATATGATATGGGTAAAAACTTCAGAAATGAAGGAATGAGCATAAGACACAATCCGGAATTTACAATGATAGAATTATATGAAGCTTATGCTGATTATAATGATATGATGAAAATAACAGAAGAATTAGTTGCATATGCTTGTGAGAAGGTTCATGGTAGCACTAAAGTAAATTATCAAGGAACTGAAATAGACTTTACACCACCATGGAGAAGAATTACTATGATTGATGCTGTAAAGGAATATGCAGATGTAGACTTCAATGAAATTAAGACAGATGAAGAAGCTAGACAAATTGCAAAAGAAAAACACTTAGAATTTATAAAGGAATTAAAAGATTGTACAAAGGCAGATATATTAAATGGTTTATTTGAAGAATATGCCGAAGAACATTTAATTCAACCAACATTCCTTTGTGATTATCCAGTAGAAATATCACCATTAACTAAGAAAAAACGTGGAAATGAAGCATTTACTGAGAGATTTGAAGGGTTTGTATATGGTAGAGAAGTTTGTAATGCTTATTCAGAACTAAATGATCCTATAGTTCAAAGACAAAGATTTGAACAACAAGCAAAAGAAAGAGAGCTTGGAGATGATGAAGCTTATCTAATTGATGAGGAATTCATGAGTGCTCTTGAGGTAGGAATGCCTCCAACAGGTGGACTTGGAATTGGTATAGATAGAATAGTAATGTTCTTAACTGATTCAGTATCTATCAGGGATGTTATACTATTCCCAACAATGAAACCTCTACAATAATATAATTAATAACATATAATTTTAAAATTAATTTTACCCAAAAATTATTGCATATTAAAATAATTTTTGGGTAAAATGTTAAGGTACTAATTTAATATATAATATTAGTAAATATATATTAAATAATTATTGCATATTAAAAAGATTTCTGGATAAAATATTAAAGTATTCATATAATGTAAGTTAAAGAAATTATTTTTTAAATTTTATAAAATAGTGTTGAAATTTACATTAAATGTGCTATAATCTAAATATGAATTAAATATTCCGCGATAGCTCAACGGTGGAGCACTCGGCTGTTAACCGATAGGTTGGAGGTTCGAATCCTCTTCGCGGAGCCATTTTTTTATAAGATAACTTACGGCGGGCTTTTAAGTCGGCTTATTTTGTTATAGTAAACAATATAACAAAATAATGTTTATATTTTAATTTTATTTTGAATTATAATATGATGTGAGGATAATAATATTAAAAACTGAATAATAACGATGATAAAGAAAAGTAGTAATAAAGATTTTAAAGAGAGATGATGGTGGGTGTAAATCATTAAATCAATATTATGAAGGGAGCTTTTGAGTTAGTGATAAATTTTAAAGATGAGCTTTAGCTAATAAGGGTGGAACCGCGGATTAATTTCGTCCCTTAATTGGTTAAAGCTTTTTTATTTACAAATATTAATTTGTTAATTGCAATTAATAATAAAAAAACATTGATGGAGGTAATGAACATGGCAAAAGAATTAACTATGGATAAAATGGTAGCTTTATGTAAAAATAGAGGATTTATATTTTCTGGGTCTGAAATTTATGGAGGGCTTGCAAATTCATGGGATTATGGTCCTTTAGGTGTGGAATTTAAAAATAACGTTAAAAAAGCATGGTGGAAAAAGTTTGTTCAAGAAAATCCTTATAATATAGGTTTGGATTGTGCTATATTGATGAATCCAGAAGTTTGGGTAGCCACAGGTCATGTAGGTGGATTCTCTGATCCGTTAATGGATTGTAAAGAATGTAAGGCTAGATTTAGAGCTGATAAGTTAGTTGAAGATCATATGGTTTCAGAAGGAGTAGAAGTAGCTGTAGCTGATGGATGGACTAATGAAGAGTATAAAGAATATATTGAAAAACACAATGTGGTTTGTCCAAAGTGTGGGAAAATGAATTATACAGATATAAGAAAGTTTAACCTTATGTTTAAAACTTTCCAAGGCATAACTGAAGACAGTAAAAATGAAATATATTTAAGACCAGAAACAGCTCAAGGTATTTTTGTAAACTTTAAAAATGCTCAAAGAACATCAAGAAAGAAAGTACCTTTTGGAATAGCTCAAATAGGTAAATCTTTCAGGAATGAAATTACTCCAGGTAACTTTACCTTTAGAACAAGGGAGTTTGAGCAAATGGAACTTGAATTTTTCTGTAAGCCAGGAACTGACTTAGAGTGGTTTGAATATTGGAAGGAATATTGTAAGAATTTCTTATTTAACTTAGGAATGGGTAAGGAAAATCTAAGGTTTAGAGATCATGAAAAAGAAGAACTATCATTCTATAGTAATGCTACTTGTGACATAGAGTTTTTATTCCCATTTGGATGGGGTGAGCTTTGGGGAATAGCTGATAGAACAGACTATGACTTAAAAAGACACATGGAACATTCAGGAGAAGAGCTATCTTATCTAGATCCAACTACTAATGAGAAATATGTACCATACTGTATAGAACCATCATTAGGAGCTGATAGAGTTGCATTAGCATTCTTGTGTGAAGCTTATGATGAAGAAGAACTAGAAGGCGGAGATGTTAGAACAGTGATGCATCTTCATCCAGCATTAGCACCATTTAAGGCTGCGGTACTTCCACTTAGTAAGAAATTAAGTGAAAAGGCTCTTGATGTGTATGGAATATTATCTAAAAAGTTTAATGTAGATTATGATGAGGCTGGAAGTATAGGAAAGAGATATAGAAGAGAAGATGAAATAGGAACACCATTCTGTATTACTATTGACTTTGATACTATAGAAGATGAGAGTGTTACAGTAAGGGATAGAGATACTATGGAACAAGTAAGAATGCCAATAAGTAATCTAGTATCTTATATAGAAGAAAAAATGGAATTTTAATAGAAGTCCATGTAGATTTAAAATAGCTCTAGGCATTAATTTGCTTGGAGTTATTTTATAGTAAAGAATATAACAAGTTGAATATGTAAAGAAAAAATATATTGATATGATAAATTAAGGGTGTTTAAAAAATGTATTGTAGTCTAAAATTTAAATGGATATTGTATTTAAGGGTTCATTAATGGAGATTTATATAAATGGATAAAAAAATAACCGGATTTGCATCCGGTAAAAAATAGGGTTTAATCATGGGGATATGTTATGTGCAATGTTAAACCTTTGGGGAAAAGTTTTAACACCTTTACTTACGGCACAAACAGATTATATCATATTAAAAAACTCATATCAATAGCTTTTTTAAAAAAATAATAAATTAAATTGAAAAAACATTGGAAAGTTAGTGGATTGAAGGGGAAAATAGGCGAAAATAAAGAAAATAGGGGAGTTTTTGCAATGAATAGAATAAGTATTTTTCATAGAGTTTTTTTAAGTCTGATGTAGTGATATAATTATAGTATAGAAGTAAGCTAATATATGGCGGTACTGGAGGAATAAGAATGAAAAGAAATTTTAGTGAGTTTAAGAAGTTTATTAAGGATAAAAATGTAGCAGTAGTAGGAATAGGGGTAAGCAATATACCACTTATAGAGTTCCTTGTTGGTTTAGGAGCTAAAGTAACTGCATTTGATAAAAAGAATATAGAAAAACTTAAAGAAGTTGTAGACAAGTATCAATACAAAGGAGTTAAATTTGAATTGGGAGAAGGATATCTATCTAATTTGCATGGTTTTGATGTTATCTTTAAAACCCCATCCATGAGAATTGATAGTAAAGAATTAACTATAGCCCAAAATGAAGGTGCATATATAACATCTGAGATGGAGGAGTTTTTAAGATATTGTCCTGCTAAAGTATACGGTATAACAGGAAGCGACGGAAAAACAACAACTACATCTTTAGTATATAGTATTTTAAGTGCGGCAGGTTTCAAAACTTGGGTTGGAGGGAATATAGGTACCCCATTATTCACAAAAATAGAAGAAATATCACCAGATGATAAGGTCGTTCTTGAATTATCAAGTTTTCAACTTATGACTATGGATACATCTCCAGAAGTAGCTTTAATTACAAATTTATCACCTAACCATTTAGATATGCATATAGATTTGCAAGAATATATAGATTCCAAAAAGAATATATTTAGATATCAAAATAAAGATAACCTGTTGGTGTTAAATGAAGATAATGATGTTACAAGAAATATTAAAGGGGAAGAAAATGGGCGTCTTTATACTTTTAGTAGAAATAGTGTTATAGAAAATGGAGCTTATTACAAAGATGGAGATCTTTTTGCTAGAGGTAAAAAGGTATGTAATAAAAGTGAAGTATTGCTTAAAGGTATGTATAATATAGAAAATTTATTAGCAGCCTTTGCTTTGATAGTGGATGATGTGGATGTAAAATATATGAGAGAAGTCGCAACTACTTTTAAAGGTGTAGAACATAGAAATGAATTTGTAAGAAGCTATAGAGATGTAGAATATTATAATAATTCTATAGCTTCAAGTCCTACTAGAACATTAGCAGGTATAAAAGCTTTTGAAAAACCGGTAGTATTAATTGCTGGAGGACGTGATAAAAAAGTTCCTTTTGAATCATTAGCATATGAAGGATATCCATATATAAAATCATTGATTCTGCTTGGGGAAGCTAAGGAACAAATTAAAAAAGTTTTTGACAAATTAAAAAATGAAAAAGGTATCCACGTTGATATTCATATGGTTGATACGTTAGAAGAAGCTGTAAATAAGGCAGTAGAAATATCAGTAAGTGGAGACATAGTAGCATTAGCTCCGGCATGCACAAGCTTTGATATGTTTGAAAACTTTGAGATTAGAGGAAATAGGTTTAAAGAAGTGGTTAAGAATTTAAAGTAATAGAACATTATTAAAAAATATATATCCATAATACTTTATATTAACTTAATAATAGAAAGATATATTCCTAGAACGCAGTTTTGATTTACTGTTTTCTAGGAATTTGCTTTTTTAATCATAATGTCAATTGAATTATAAAGTATACTATAAGAAGATTATATTAGCTTGTTAGGCTAGTTATAAGTAATAATGACACATTGTTGTACTTCACATTTTAATATCTCTTGTAATCTGGTTATACAAATGGTAAATCTCCTTGAAACCCGCATGGATAGAACAACTATTTAACTAGTTATATAGGTAACTAGTTAAATAGGTAACTAGTTTTCAATTTATATAGGTAACTATTTGTTCTAAATCTATATACTCGGAGTGGTTTATGAGATTTTGCTGATGAAAAACATATAATTAATTAGTAAAATAGGCCACAGCATAAATAAATTAAAAAAACTTAACCAAGTGTATCAATACATGTAAATTAGAGAAAAAATAAGAAATTTAGAGAAAATAAAGGATAATTTTTATATATAATCACATAAGCTAAGAAGAGAAAGCCAACCCTATGATATTATAAATCTCGTCACTAAGTGATGCGAACTTCAAAGTTCAAATCTAGATAACTTTAAAGATGGATTTAAACAAAAAAAAGTTTTAAAAAAGTTTAAAAAGTTATTGACATAACAAAATGATGGTGATAAAATTTAAAAAGTAGTCAGTCGGTAGATTGATGAAAATCAAATGGTCTTTGAAAATTAAA